>JAFZDP010000012.1 GCA_017561155.1 Bacteroidales bacterium
GTGCTTTGACTTTGTCGATGTTGCTATCGCTCGAAATAGCTAATGCTTAGGCATTGCTCTTTACTCGCTTAATCGCAACGTTGCGTTTTTTGCCGAAATCTTTCTATTTCTTTTTCAATCGCATAGCCCGCTATGCTCAATCAAAAGGAAGTAGAAATCTTTCTAGCAAAATTCCACAAATCACTTGCAAAGCAATTTTTAGAAGTTGCCATAAAAAAACAGCTGCAACACCATGTTGCAGCTGTTCTGTAGTATATTTTATAATCTAAATATTATTTGTTGGCTACCACCAAGTGTTTGTGTTCTATGGAGCCGTCGTTGTGTTCTATCACCACAACATATAGTCCGCTTGCATATTCTGCCACATTCCAGCTTATGCTGTTGTTGCCTTGTACGCGTATGGCGTCTACGGTGTTGCCCAATGTGTTGAACACTGTTACGCTCTTTATTTCGGCATCGCTGCTTATGGTAGCTATGTTGTTGGCAGGGTTAGGATATATTTTCACGTTGTGGTTTTCGCTGTCGATAGGTGTTGCTATTCCTATTCCGTCTACTGTCACTGTAAAGCTTGCTGTATCGGCAGCACAGTTTTTGGTGGTTCCCACTACGGTGTATGTGGTTGTTTTGGCAGGAAGCACTGTTATGGTAGGAATGGTTTCGCCTATGTTCCACGAGTAGTTGTGAGCCCCCGAGGCTGTAAGTTTCACGCTTTGGTTTGGCATTATGTTGCTTGTTCCCGAAATTTCCACGTTAGGAGCTTCGGCCACTGTAAGCATGACAAATACTTTGTTGTTATCGGTGCTGTCGGCATAGTAGTAGTTGCCTGCAGCCATCGATGTGGCGTCTACGCTTATGTTGCCGTAGGTGTAGTTGCCGCCTTGGCAGATGGTGTCTGCAATGTATGTACAGCTGTTGGTGGCTGCGGCAGGGAATTTTATATTGTCTATCCATGCACAGTCGCTACCGTTGCTTACAGAGTAGTCTTTCTTGTAGCTGAACTTGAAGGTATGAGTACCTGCAGGAACGTAGAATGCAACTCTGGTCCATGCTACGTCGCCCGAAGCGTTTTCTTGTTCTTGGTCGTCGATAAAGAAACGGAATTTGTCGTAGTTTGTTTCGGACGATACTTTTCTCATAAAGCATATAGAGTCGTCGGCTATCGAAGTCCATGTAATGGAAATTTCGGACGAGTCTTTGTGGTCGAGACCTGTTTTAGAGCGTAGCGAGTATGTGCCTTCGTATTTTTCGGCCGATGTTATTTCCCATGGTTTGTTGCCGTTTTGCCATGGATAGGCGGTTAGGTTGTTGCTTTCAAAGTCTTCTACCACTTTGCCTACCAATATTTCCAAAGTATCTCTGAAGATGTATGTTCCGTTGGTCATAGTGTTGTATAGCGGAATGCTTATGCCTTCTTCTACGTTGTTGCCAAGCACAGCGGTGTAGGTTTTAGTTATGGTATTGTTTACGGTAAATATTGTTACGGTAGGTTGCGAGTTTGTAGTAGAGGTATAAGGGTTTGGCGAGTAGAACACATCTCTTGTGTTTCTCAACGGAAGGCTGCCATTGTTTTGGTATTGACGTGTTATCACTATCGAGTCGCCGGGCATATAGAAACTTCTCGAAGGGTCGGTAATATTGCGTACGCTTTCCGAAACTTTCTTTATGCTGTATCCGTTGGCAGTAAAGTTGTAGGTGTATGTCGAGGTTTTTCCGTCGAAATGAACAGTGAAAACAACGGCTACTTTTTCGTTGTTTCTTACGTTCGACATTATATGTACGCGGCTGTGAATGCTGTCGGTTTGGTTGGTGCTCATGCTGCCAATGTTTATAATGCTGTCGTATACTATAAGTTTGGCAGTGTTGGCAGATTCAACTTTTACCCATGCGTTTTGAGCATTGTCGACACCTATGTTGCTCACAGTGGCTACAATTTTTACATCTGTTCCAACGGTGGCATTGTTGTTTTCTGTTCCGGTGCTTGTCACCGATACGAATGGTCCTTCCGGAACTATCACGTTGATGGTAACAAACTCGGTGATATAGTTTTGAGCCGAAACGGCTACCTCGAATTGTCCTACGGTGTTTACAGCGTCGAAGTTAAGAACGGCCACACCCGAAGCATCGGCAAATGTAGCTGCCACAAGGTTTTTGTTGTAGTCGGTAAAAGCGACGTATGCATAAGGCACAGCTTCAACGCGTAGCGATGTGGCATCGTTGAACATGGTGTTGTTCACTTGCACTGTCATAGTGTCGGCCTGAGTAAGCCACGACATGATAGAAGGGTCGCCCATAAGGTGGTATATTTCCCAATAGTAAGTTTTGTAAGTGCTTGAAGTCGTCGACTGCTGAACGGCCATGTTTCCTGCCATTATTATGGCACCATTGCTGGTATACCAGTCGGCATAGCTTTCGTTGTGAGTGTGGAACAAACGGTCGTAAGCTCCAAGTTTGTTGGCCATATATGTAGGAGTAGGGCAGGTAGAGGTGTTGATAGAACGTACACCTACAGCCCACCAGTAGTCTTGGTCCCAATAGGTAGAGTTGCTGCCGCCTATATATCCTACGGCACCTCTGTAGTCGCCTTTGCGAAGAAGAGCTTCGCCCAAGCATGCACCTACGTCAAACTTGTTCGACAAGCAGCAGTTACCAATCATCAAACCGAACTTTTCGGTGTTCTTCATGTTGCTGACGTCGGTGGTGTTGAAGTTAGGAGTGCTCCAGTTGTTGTAGTTGCAGTGTGCTGTATAGTTGGCAAATCCCACACCGTTGCTTAGTGCGTTGTATACACCGTTTTCGGCACTTGCAGTGCTCGAAGCAGGGTTGTAGTACGACACTACCGATGTGTATCCGTAGTTGCTGTTCACATAGTTGTCTTGCAAGTAGTGGATAACGGGGTCGGCATGAGTGTATCCGTGGTCGCCTTGATAGCCACCGTCTTCACCGGCAACAATCAATGCTTTGTCCAAATACGATGGGTCGGACATGCGGTATTGTTCGTACATCAAAGTCTTTTCAATCTGAGGTCTTAGGTGGTTGACATTTTCTGCCGAAAAACGACCGAAGTAGCAGTCGGGTATAATGTCGCCGCTAGTCCATGTAAAGTAGTAAAGGTCGGTTATGTGGTCGTTCATGGCACTCGACGATACACGACTTTGGAATGGAGGTATCTGAGCCACGTCGCCTACAAGCAAAACGTATGTAGGAGCAGGCATTTCGGGTGTGGCATCGTCGTATTGTTTTTTAAGGTAGTTTTGTATCGATGTTGTGGTGTTGCCAACGGCGGCATCGTCGGTATAAACGATGTCTACCAAGAAACCTTTTCTCTTTTTCCATTCTACCAGCGAGTCCAATTCTCCGCGAAACGAAGCGTGCGATACTATAAGGTATCTTTGAGGACCGGTGGTGTAGGCATCTTTTTCTATGGTATTAGCCACGTCGGCTTTTACCGAGAAGGCCGGCGACGAATGTAATCTTTTCATTTGTCGGGTGGCCGAGATATTGCTTTCGGCAAATGTTATTTCTATTTCTATCTCGGTGGTGATGGTTAGTTGGTTGCTAACGGGGTTGTACTTTATAGGCGAAAAGTATACGTTGGCAAGGTTTGTGTTGCGTGCTATACCTATCTTTTCTATTTCTATTATGTTGTTGCTGTAGAAAGCATTTTGGCTGTAGGTTTTGCTGTTCTTTACAAGAGGAAACGGACCATCTTCCGACTTAGAGTGTGGTGGTTGCACAGGGTATATGGGGTGGTTTATTCCCAATTCCTCGGCCGAATAGGTTTTAGTTTTTTGGCTTACGATTTTGTAATTAACCTTTCCACACAATGGAATTTCGATGGTTCTGGATAGTACAGGCAAGTTTGGATTTCCCACATCTCCCGACGGGAAGAATCCGTCGATGCTCACCAATGTGTGCATACCGCTGTCGGTGGCAATTGTGGTTGTTGTCAAATCGCCTACTTTAAGGGTAAGACTAATAAGGCTATAATCCGATTGGTTTATGTGGCAATACTTGTCGTTGTCGGCTTTGGCCAACATGCTTATACACATAAACAATGTTGCAAATAATAAAAATCCTTTTTTCATTGCAGTTGTATTTTTGTTTTTAATTTAATAAGTTCTTGTCATTATTGTCGTTGCTGTCGTTATCTTTATATTCTTCGCTGTCGGTAACATCTTCGTAGTCGTCAAACTTGTTGTTGTCGTGATATTCTTTTGCAAAGGTGTTATCGTTGTCGTATTCTTTCTTGTTCATCATCTTTGTAGGTATGTCCAGCAAGTAGTTTAGCACTGTTATAAGCAGGCTGAAACCTAATGCTGTCCAGAAACCGTCAACATAGAAGTTGGGTACAATTTTCGATGCCAACAATATTATTATGGCATTGATGACAAGTAGGAAAAGCCCCATGCTTACGATGGTGAAGGGTAGGGTGAGAACAATAAGGATAGGACGGATAAAATTGTTTAGCAGCGATATGACTACGGCTGCTAAAATGGCTACAAAAACATTCTCTACATGAACACCTTTGATGATGTACGATGCGATAATGATAGCCAAAGTCATAACTATTGTTTTGGTAATAAAGCCGTATTTTGTTGGCTTTGTGTTTTTTGATGTTGAGAATTGTATATGCATTATATTAGTATTAAAGGGCAAAGTTACACTTTTTTTATCAAATATTAGTATATCTGTGTCTTAATTAATATTAACAAGATAGTTCATACATTGTTGCCGTACTACAAAATAAGCATAAAAAGCAACCGAGTATACGTTTCTGTGGCGTATATACCTGATTGCTTTTTAGTTTTTGTTCTATCTCTGTTGCCTTACAAACAGCTTATTCTGTATAGCGTTTGTTCTATCAGTTGCTGCATATTGGGCTTGTAGTTGTTTAGGAAAGTGCCACTTTCGCGGTTTGCTATTATAAGGCAAACTGTAAGTGCGTTATGTCCCAATAGTTTCGACAATCCGTATATAGCCGACGTTTCCATCTCGAAATTCAGTACTTTGTTGCCGTCGAAGTCGAAGGTTTTTAGTATTCCGTTTATGTCGTTTATAGCT
Organism: Bacteroidales bacterium; assembly: GCA_017561155.1. Lineage (GTDB taxonomy): Bacteria > Bacteroidota > Bacteroidia > Bacteroidales > P3 > HGM05376. The sequence goes on from JAFZDP010000012.1 coordinate 5,062, forward strand.
GTTTCCAATCGTACCTCGCGTCCTTGAGGGGCATAGAATCCCGGAGCTGTGGCTGTTATTCCCTTGTGGCAGTCGAAGGCTATCTTATCTATCAGGTTCTTGTCGCCTTTGGCAATATATGGGCGTGCAAAACAACTGTCGAACTTGGCGTGATTGCAAAACGCTGTGGTTATGTCTTCTTCAAACATATCGGGTGTGTGCTTGTAAAAGTTTAGCAACCCGTCCAGACCTATGGCGTATTCCGAAGCTACTATGCTGCCTACAGGGGTGTGTGCATGCAATGCTCCCGAAGTGCCTATGCGTATAAGGTTGAGGCTTCGGTGGGTGGATTTCGGCGTGCGTGTTTCCAAATCCATATTCACGGCAGCGTCTATCTCGTTCACTATAATGTCTATATTGTCGGTGCCCATACCTGTCGACAGTACTGTTATACGTTTCTTGTTGTATGTTCCTGTTATGGCATGTATCTCTCTGTTTTCTACTTCCAGCTCCAAACTGTCAAATAGAGGTTTGAACATATTCACACGTTGTGGGTCGCCAACCAGCACTACGTTGTCGGCTATTTGTTCGCCTTTTAGATGTATGTGGTACAAACTGCCATCGCCGGCAAGCACCAATTCCGATTCTTTTATCATTATATTGTTATCTTTGTTTGTTTCTAAATGTTTGGTCGTTAGTATATAAAACGATGTTTACTTATATTTACACTTTAGCAAACAACGATACAAAATACGGAAATTTTATTGATATATGCAAGAAAAACTTGAAAAAGATAGTGGTAAATATTTATTAGTAGGCGATATAAGCCTTAAAACTGACAATATGTCATAATTTCTGAACTTTGACGACTTTGGTATTGTTTTTGATGGGTAGTTATAATATAAATCATAACAAAAGATATATAAACTATGAACTTGAACAATTTTACAATAAAGTCGCAAGAGGCTATACAGAAAGCACAAGATATAGCAGTATCCTATCAAAATCAGGCTATAGAGAATGTGCATATCCTAAAAGGAGTGTTTAATGTAGACGAAAACGTGGTTCCGTTTCTACTCAAAAAGATGGGTGTAAACGTGTCTATGCTTATGCAGGCGGTAGACAAAGTGTTGCAGTCGTTGCCCAAAGTAGTGGGCGGTTCGCAGTATTTGAGCCCCGAAGCCAATCAGATGTTGGTAAAGTCTACACAGATAGCCACCGATATGGGCGACGAATTTGTATCGATAGAACATTTGTTGCTGGCCATGTTGTCGGTGAAAGACACTGTGGCAACCATGCTCAAAGATGCAGGAGTTACCGAGAAGGCCATGCAGGCTGCTATAGCCGATTTGCGTAAAGGTTCTAAGGTGACATCCCAGTCGGCCGAAGATACATTCAATGCTTTAAGTAAATACGCTAAGAACTTGAATAGTTTGGCGTTGAGTGGTAAGCTGGACCCTGTGATAGGTCGCGACGAAGAGATACGTCGTGTGTTGCAGATACTATCCCGACGTACCAAGAACAACCCTATACTTATAGGCGAACCCGGTGTCGGAAAAACAGCCATTGCTGAAGGTTTGGCACGACGTATAGTGAGCGGCGACGTGCCTGAGAACTTAAAAACCAAGGTCCTTTACTCGTTGGATATGGGAGCTTTGGTGGCAGGTGCAAAGTATAAGGGCGAGTTTGAAGAACGATTGAAGAGCGTGGTACGCGAAATAAACGAAGCCGATGGGGAGATTATCCTTTTTATCGACGAGATACATACCCTTGTGGGAGCCGGTGGTGGCGAAGGTGCTATGGATGCTGCCAATATCCTAAAGCCGGCATTGGCACGCGGTGAGCTTAGAGCCATAGGTGCTACAACCCTAAACGAATACCAAAAATATTTCGAGAAAGACAAGGCTTTGGAACGTCGTTTTCAGAGTGTGCTTATCGACGAACCCGACGTGGCCGACACTATATCTATACTTCGCGGATTGAAAGAACGCTACGAAGTGCATCACAAAGTGCATATAAAAGACGAAGCTATTATAGCAGCTGCCGAACTTTCGCACAGATATATAACCGATCGTTTCTTGCCCGACAAAGCCATCGACCTTATAGATGAGGCAGCGGCAAAGCTGAGATTGGAAATAGATTCGGTGCCCGAAGAATTGGACGAGATAGAACGCAAGATACGACAATTGGAGATAGAACGCGAAGCCATTAAAAGGGAAAACGACACAGTTAAGTTGCACAATTTGGCCGAAGAGATTGCCAATCTAAGCGAAGAACGCAACAAGATGAAAGCCAAATGGCAGTCGGAAAAGAGCATTGTGGAAAAGATACAGGAAGAAGGCAAGAATATAGAAACCTATAAGTTTGAAGCCGAACAAGCCGAAAGAGTAGGCGACTACGGAAAGGTGGCAGAGCTTAGATACGGAAAAATAAAAGAGGCCGAACGTGAAGTAGAGCAGTTAAAACAAAATCTTAAAGATATGCAAGCCGACTCGGCTATGATAACCGAAGAGGTAGACAGCGAACAGATAGCCGAAATAGTATCGAGGTGGACAGGTATACCCGTAACCAGAATGTTGCAAAGCGAACGCGAAAAACTTTTAAACCTCGAAACAGAGATGCACAAGCGTGTGGTAGGACAAAACGAAGCCATCGAAACCATTGCCAATGCCATACGTCGAAATCGTACGGGACTTAGCGACTCCAAACGTCCTATAGGTTCGTTTATATTCTTGGGAACTACCGGTGTGGGTAAAACAGAGTTGGCTAAAACGTTGGCCGAAACACTGTTCGACGATGAAAATATGATGGTGCGTATAGATATGTCGGAGTATCAGGAACGCCATTCGGTGTCGCGTCTTATAGGAGCGCCTCCGGGATATGTAGGCTACGACGAAAGCGGACAACTGACAGAGGCAGTACGCCGCAAGCCATACTCTATAGTACTGTTCGACGAGATAGAGAAAGCACACCCCGACGTGTTCAACATATTGTTGCAAGTGTTGGAAGATGGCAGACTTACCGACAATAAGGGACGTATAGCCGACTTTAAGAATACTATAATAATAATGACATCGAATATGGGATCGAATATCATTCAAGAAAGAATGACAAACGTAGACCCTATAGATGCCGAAAGAGTTTACGACAACACCAAAGAAGAGGTGATGGAGTTGCTACGACGTACAATACGACCGGAGTTCTTGAACCGTATAGACGAGATAATAATGTTTACGCCGCTAAGCAGAAACGAGATAAAAGATGTGTTGAGAATACAGATGAATACAGTGGAAGCCTTGTTGGCAAAAAACGATATACACATCACTATCACCGACGATGCGTTGGAATATTTGGCCGAGATAGGCTACGACCCAACTATGGGGGCACGTCCCGTGAAACGTGTTATACAACGTAGGATATTGAACGAACTATCCAAAGAGATACTGGCCGAAAAGATACGTCCTAACGATAATATTGTAGTGGATGTATTTGACGGAAACTTTGTGTTCTACAATCCTGATATAAAGAAATAACATCTTGGATTCTATGAATATGTATAACATGCTGCACTGTTATACAAAAGAGAGAGAGACCGTATTGTAGTCTCTCTCTCTTTTTATGTATCGTTTAGTTATCTATCTCACAATATGTCTCATTAAATCTTATTCTATTGGATATACATTGGCACTTCGTCGATTGTTTTCAATCGGTGGAATGTTTTCTTATCTGGCGAGATAAGAATTATTGATGGGTATTTGTAAGTGCTAAATATCTTTCCAAAACCTTTCGAATGGTATAGAACGTGATTTATATTAAACCTACCCACTACAGGCAAAAGTGTTTCGGTGCTACCTGCAATGGGATTTATCATCATAAACTTTATGTTGTGTTCTTCCATGTATGTCAAACTTATCTTCTCGGTGTTGTTAGACAGACTGTTCATTTTATCAAAACAAGGGCCACATCCCAAAGTCCAAAAATATAACATAGTCCAACCATTGTGGTTTCTAAGCGTAGTGGTATTGCCATTGGCTATCGATACAATAGGATAGTCCAACACAGTGTCGTTCAGTTCCTCACTCTTTACTTTGTGGTAGGTCCAACTGATGGGCAAGTTGTCAGTATTGTTGTGTCGGCTATACTTTATATACTTCTCTTGTTCAAAGTTGAATATGGAATCTATGATGTTTCTGTTGTCTTCGAAAGTAATATTAACCTCTATTTTCTTCTTTTCCCAAGCCTCGTTGCCGGGATAATCCGTTGGGCGAGAATGTATGTATTGCAAACGTTTTTCTACATTGTTGTAATAGTAAGTTATGGTAATGTAGTTTGGTATGTCGAAATTCTGTGTGCTGTCATTATAAAAATGTGTTTTCTTGTCGTAAGAGATGGCTGTATAAGGAACGTTGTTAATCACGGTATCGAAAATATTATTGAATAAGATGTACATAAACTCAGTATCCGTGGCTTTTTTCTGCATTATCAGCTGTGGAAAGTAATCAATATGCGACATGCAATGGTTGTTGTAATGCCAATGAGCACTATATTCAAAATCGATACCATCTTTATCTTCTCCAAAGGACAGACTGCCATTACATTTCCCGTCCATAAGTTCCATACTTTCATTGTCGATGAATTTGAAACGCTTCTTTGAAAAGAGATAATATTTCTGAGAGAAATAATTATCCAAAAAAGCAATTTCATTCTTGTTCTTCATGACTTTTTTACTAAAAGAAGTTGATGTATTATATACAATGTTAGCATCTTCAATCACCCTATATTCGATGTTTCTGTAAGGTTGGCTCAGGGTGGGTTTCAAAATGTTTTTTACGTAAAAAATCTGAGCCTTATAATTGACTTGCGAATGAGCCATTAATACAAATATACTGCTTAATAAAGTTGTAAGTACTTTTTTCATAGTTTATTATATTTGTTAGTTTGTTTGATTTATTCTGCAAAGATACACATTTATCTACAATAGGCAAAGGATTGGATAGAAATATTTTTAGCTATCTACTGCAATATTTATAAAATAAAATCGTACCTTTGCAAACCGAAATGAATAAAAATATTGTGATATGAAAAGACATTATCATATTATATATATAAGCCTTTTTATGGGGGTATTGTTGTTGACGGAAAGTTGCACTACATGCCAATATATTACAGAAGACAGAGTGAAAGATTATTATTCTAACGTTAAATATAGCGATGATACCGGTTTGGAATTAAAAAATGGAATTGCTCTATATAGCAAATATAATAATATTTCCTCCAATAAAAACTTGTTAGAATATAATATATACCTTCATACTTACGAAAAGAATATAATAGATACTGTTGTTTTGGAAAGCTATTTGATAACAGATGATAAAGGCGATACCTTGCAACAAGCTGCCAAATGTTGGTATAAAACTGAGTGGTATGCAATAGACACACTGCCTTATACTTTTCTGATAAATAAAAAAGATACATCTTCGATTAGTGATATATTGCTTATAGATCTTACTGCCAAGACTTTTAAGAAACATCCTAAAACAATATACATATCCTACAAATTTAATATAAATGGCGAAGTCGTTCAACGGGAGAATATAAGGTACGATAGGAAAAGAGAATGCGTTATTGGTTTTGCAGGCTTTTTGAAGATTCTCTTTCTGCCTATAGATTTCTTGTTGTTCTCGATAGATGAATTATTTGGATAGACACATTTAAATTGATGATATAATGAAAAAGACACTGTTATTATTTCTTATTAGTGTTTATGCTCAAGTAGCTGTTGCACAACTGTCGGATATCCGGTTTGGTGGCATCGATACCAATGTAACAATAGAAACCGAGTATTGCAATGTTGTGTATAACATAAGTCGCGACGATTATTCTATATCGTGGATAAACGATACAATGCATAATACCACCATAGGGAGATACCCGATACAGGGCAATGGCGTGTTGGAAATAGTTGGGATAAAAAAGGAATATATAATGCTAAAACAAGGCTCGGGGCAACGAGAATCGTATGCAGTATGTTTGCCTCTTAGGAAAAATGTGACAGAAATTGTATATAATAGCGTGGTAGATTACGACTCTGTAAACAATAATATTATATACCCTTTGGATATAGAAGAAGGGAAAATAAATTTGAGGATACAAAACGTTATAACCGACAAATATTTAGATGTAAATATTCCCCATGTATGCAATGCCGCTGTAGGTTATCATTGTATCGACAAAATAATATATAAGCCAAGATATACAACCATACAATACTTTGATAAATATGGGATGATAAGAGAAGTAAAATTAAATGTAGGCAACAATATGAACTACATTCTTCCTCATTCTATTATCATTGACGGAGATACAGTAGAAAAAGGATTCGGATATATCTTATACACCGACAATTTTGGCAATAGAGATTCTTTGCCATTTGAATATTCCGATAGAAACTTTATGTTCTCCAAAGAAGATTTCTCTAAATATTGGGGATATAAAAACTACATAGATGACGATAAACCTATAAGCTATGCCGACGACACTGCCGTGCAAAGAGTATACCGACAGTTCGACACCATCAGGCACATAAAAAGCAGCCACGATAGGAGATATGATATAGCTCTTAACGATAAAGGAGTAACAAGAGAGGGTGGAAGGGTAATAAGAGAAGGTTGGCCGGATGATAAGAATTTAGAAAGAGCTGATATATGTTTTACTTTGTTCAAAAAGAACCACAGTAAGTATGATACACTTACGTTTGTTGCCAACTACCCTTTATTGTGGATGAGAATAGGTAGTGGAACAATAAATAAAGAGTTCTCTATGTATACAACATCCTATAGAATTACAACTTTGAGAAATGGGTATTACATAGTAGCACTTGTAGATACTAATAATATTCCTATAAGGTGTTTTAAACCCATAGAAAACAAGAAAAAAGAACACCGACTAAAAAAACGAATATTTAGAAAGCATAAACGAAAATACAAAGAAAAGTTTGGCTACCCCAATTGGGTATAAGAGTATTTGAATAACAAGTTTGGGATTGAAGTTATCGTTATCTGAAAGCAGTATTGCTATTGTATATTATAAAATAAAGTCGTATCTTTGCAAAGTTAAATGAATCAGTTATAAACGAAATATGAAAAAGATAATATCCGGTATATTCTATGTAGTTATGAAAGTACTGCTTAGATTGGCAGCTTGTTTTGGCATTACCTACAATGCTATAAATATTATAGTTTACTATATGCTTATCCCTCTTTCGTGGACAATAATGTTGGATATTTATATACAATATCCTTTGTTTACCTATACATTGGTTGTAGTTTGGATAGGTATTATGATAGGCATACGGGGAAAATTTATTACATGGAGCGATTGGGCTTTTAAGAAATCTGTCGATTTTCTAAACTACTTCAATCGATGGGGTGGAAACTATGTGCTCAATTCTGTAGTCATTTGTGTGGTAGTGCCTATAGCTATATATACTGCACTTATATTACTCATAATTTAGTACCCTAATGTTTGCGAGAATAATCCACCACACTTTGGTATCGTAAGTATGGGAGTTACGGAGTAAAAGTGCCGTAGTTTTACATCAAAACTACGGCACTTTCGATAGCTAAACCACCATGGTTTCAAAAACGAAGTTATGTGCTTTGTTTTGGCGGTCGAGCGTAGACAGATATACCAATCCTGAATTTATTTTACGCAAAGTTTGGCAGAATAAAATAATGTTCGTAATTTTGCGAACAACAAACAAAATAATAAACTTATGTCAAATAAAGAGTATAATATTAATCAAGAACAACTTGCACGCTTTGCAAAAGCTATGGGACACCCTGCAAGAATAGCTATTTTGCAGTTTCTTGCAAAACAAAATACATGTTATTTTGGCGATATAAACGAAGAATTACCTATTTCTAAGGCTACGGTATCTCAGCATTTAAAGGAATTGAAAGAGTCTGGACTTATACAAGGTGAAGTAGAAATGCCTAAGGTGAAGTATTGCATAAATAGAGAAAATTGGCAGATTGCTCAAAAGTTATTTGGTAATTTCTTTAATCAATGTGCTTGTAAAAAAGATAGTTGCTGCAAATGATAAAGAATATATTACTGGTAGGGGCAGGCGGAGCCTTGGGAAGTGTGGCACGATACTTGCTGACGTATATACTTACACAACTGGCTATTTGTAGCGAGATTGCAACTTTTGCTATCAACGTAGTAGGCTCTTTCGCTATAGGAATGGCTATTTCGGCCTTGGGAAATATGGGGTATCTTTTTGCGGCGGTAGGCTTCTGTGGTGGGTTTACCACATTTTCTACTTTCTCGCTTCAAGCACTTCAGCTGTTGCAAACAGGTCAACGGTTGCAGGCATTTATCTATATCGCCGCATCGGTTGTTATCTGCATTTTAGCTACTCTTTTAGGGATATATTGTGCCGAAAAATGGTTCAAATAAGTGTTTTTTGCTTTATTTGTTCGTTGTTTTACGAATTACATACATAATAATTATATTTTAAATACAATGAAAAAACAACTTTTAATTATTGCACTAGGGCTAAACCTAATAGGTTGTGGTAGTGCTGAAATGAAAAAAGAAACAAGCCCAATTAATGGAAATAACAATATGATAGAAGTATTGTATTTTCACGGTAAACAGCGTTGTGCCACATGTGTGGCTATAGAAGAGAATGCAAAATATGTTGTAGATAGCATTTTTACTATCGATGTAGAGAACAACAAGATAGCATTTAAAGTATTAGAAATAGGCGAAAACGAAGTATTGGCGGATAAATATGAGGTTAGTTGGTCGTCGTTGATATTGGTTGATTACAACGATGGCGTAGAAACAGTAGAAAATATGACTGATTTTGCTTTCGAATATGCTCGAACTGAACCGGAAATATTTATTAACGGACTGTCCGAACAAATAACATCAATGCTAAATAATTAGATTATGGATTGGTTACAATCATTATTGGATAATAGCAATATTCCTGCACTTACAGCTTTTTTGCTTGGGCTGCTTACGGCAATATCTCCATGTCCTTTGGCTACAAACATTGCTGCCATTGGCTTTATAAGCAAAGATATAGAAAGTAGAAAGCGAGTGTTTGCCAACGGATTGTTATATACAGTAGGGCGTATAATAGCCTATTCGCTGTTGGGTATTGTGCTTATAAGCATACTCAAAGAGGGTGCAAGTATA
>JAFZDP010000033.1 GCA_017561155.1 Bacteroidales bacterium
GAAGAATGGGATGAAACTTTAGTGTAGGCAGAATAATCGAAAATAAATCAAAACATTTTTAATAACAACCCAACCTTACTACCTCTATTCAAGGTTTGGTATTCTTATATCAATCTCCAACGGGGTTTACCGTAAGGTTACAAAAAAAATACGGAGGCTTCGCTTTGCTTCGCAGACTACGAGACAACTAGTCAACAAGACAACAAGTGGGCGGTAGCCGGAACAAGGGAATTACGGATCTACGGAATTACGGAGGGCTTCGCTTTGCTTCGCAGACTACGAGACAACTAGTCAACAAGACAACAAGTGGCTTCGCCAGACGACTACGTCGACTTGTAGTCTATAAAAAAGCAATCAAAAAAACAAAAAGAAAGCACTCGTAGTCTAGTAGTCTCGTTGACTTGTAGTCTTTAAAGAAAACAACTCGTAGTCTAGTGGTCTCGTTGACTTATAGTCTTAAAGAAGCAAAGAAAAAGAAAAAATTTGTCTATATCGCGGAAAAGTTGTAATTTTGCAAACTCGGATTAATAACGATAGCTAATGTTTGTATGAAGGAGAATAGCTTGTATGATAAAAAATCAATACGTGCAATTGTATGCGAAAAGCCGGATTGGAATGAGATTGCAAAAGATTGTGTAGCATTTAGTAATGCCCAGGGAGGTGTTATAGATTTTGGTATTGAAGATAATGCTGAAACACCTCCGAAAGGACAGACAATAGATGAAAATCTGCCTAATATCTTAATGAATAAAATCAAAGATAAAACCATGAATGTTGCCACTTTCGCAGAGATTATTAATCACGAAAGTGTGTCACAATATCTTCGCCTTCATATTTATCGAGGACAAGCTATAGCGTCTACAACATCAGGAAAATATTTTTTACGCATAGCTGACAATAGTGAACCTGTAACCGGCAGTGATATAGTAAGGCTGTCTTCTGAAAAAGGTTATTATAGTTGGGAAACTTATCCTACGGTATGGAGTTGGCGAAGTGCTGATCCAACAAAGCTGGAATTGTTAATTAAAAGACTAAATTTATCTGAAAGGGTAAGTCCGTTTATAAAACAAAAGGAAATAAAAGAACTTTTAGATTACTATTTTTTGACAGAAGCAGAGAGTGACAGAATGACTAATTTGGGTGTTCTGTTTATTGGAACACAATCGCAAAGAGGTAGATTAATGAATAGTCCGGTTATTCAATGTATTAAATATGATGATAAGGGAGAGAAGGTACAAAAATATTTGTGGGACGATTTTTCGATGACTCCTGAAGAAATTATAGAAGATGTTTGGAATAGAATACCTGATTGGAAAGAAACAAATGAAATCAGTGAGGGACTGTTTCGTAAAGAAATTTCAGCATACGATAAGGAGGTGATACGAGAATTGGTATGTAATGCATTGGTACATCGCCCATACACAATCAGTGGTGATATATTTATAAATATTCACCCTAATCGTATTGAAGTGAAAAATCCCGGAACATTGCCATTGGGTGTTACTCCTGAAAATATTTTGCATAAAACTGTTAAACGAAATGAACATTTTGCCAATCTTTGTTATGCACTGATGTTGATGGAGAGAGAAGGATCGGGATATGATAAAATGTATGAGATACAATTGAGTAATGGTAAGCAAATACCAAGGGTGTTAGAAAGTGAAGATTCGGTTACAGCTATTGTTGAACGTCGAATAATAAGCAAGGAAGCTGTAAAAGTGATACGCGAGGCTTTGTTAATGGCAGATTTGAAGCAAAAACAAATAATTTGTTTAGGGTTAATAGTTCAATATGAAACTATATCGGCGACTAATTTGATACGAATACTAAATCTTAAAAACAGAGAAGATCTTTCGCCTTGGTTAAATCCTTTATTGGAGTATGGAATTGTCGAAACTATTGGATCTCATAGGGCAAAAGAATACCGAATAAATACATCTGTACTTAAACAAAGCGATTATAAAGGCACAACCTCTTTGAAAAGGGTAGAAGACTATCGTATTAAGGAATTGATAATAGAGGATTTAAAAATATATGATTGTGCTCCTCTTAAAGATATTCATCAACGAGTAGGAAAAGAGATACCTTATAAAAAGATTTTGGCACAAATAAAATCATTGATTGCAGAAGGAATTGTGGCAGAAATTGGACACAATAGATGGGTAAAGTATCGATTATTAAGGAAAATGTGATTCTCATTTCCAAAATAGTAAATAGAAACTAACAAGAAATGATAAAAGGAAATGATAAAAGGAAATGATAAGTTTCTTAAGCTTTAAAATCAACACTTTAACAAAATAAATAGTTTGAATTTATTTAAAATAGAACATTTGAATAAGCTACAATTGGAGTTGTTAACCAAGAGTTATCGTCTGTAGTTATAGAAAACTAATGAGCTTTAGGGCTTCGCTAACGCTTTGCAGACTACGAGACTACGAGTGGGGCTACGCTGCGCTTCGCTGACAACGGACAACAGACAAAGGACAACGGAGGGCTACGCTAACGCTTCGCCAGACTACGAGACTACGAGACAACTAGTCAACAAGACAACAAGTAGGGCGGTAGTCGGAACAAGGGAATTACGGATCTACGGAATTACGGAGGGCTTCGCCTGGGGATAGAAAGTAGAGAAAGTAGAGAAAGTACAGAAAGTACAGAAAGAACCTTCTATACCCTCTATACCTTCTGTACCCTCTATACCCAAAGAAATCCTTTAAACATAAAAAAGACTGTAGTCTGTTGACCGTAGTCCGTAGTCCTAGAAAAGAACTTTAGACTTATGACATTAGCCTTTCGACATTAAGTAAAGCTTCGCTGCGCTTCGCCAGAGAAACGACAAAAGCCATGAGACAAAAGAGACATTAGACTTTAAACCAAACAACTAGTAGTCTCGTAGTCCTAATAAATACTCTCTATACTCTCTAGACTATTCTATACCCAAAGTAAACCTTTAGCCTTTTGTCATTTGCCTTTAGACATTAAACAAAAAACGACTGTAGTCCGTAGTCCATTGTCTGTAGTCCTAAAAAAATACTTGTCTATATCGCGGAAAAGTTGTAATTTTGCAAACCGAAATATTTGAAATAATTCGGTATTAATATATGTTAATGAATAAGGATTCTACAATAAAGTCAAAGATATTCAAGCGTTTGAAAGATAGTCCTGAAAACAGTGTTTTCTTTTTGAGTGACTTTTCTGAATTAGGTTCTATCGAAACAATAAGAAAAGTATTGTTTCAAGCTCGTTTGCAAGGATTGATTACAAATCTTTGCCACGGAATATATCTTAAACCGATGCTGTCGCGTTTTGGCGAAGTGCCACCTCCATTAGAAACGATAGCCGAGGCTATTGCCGAAAGAGATCATGTAGAAATAATGCCTACAGGTAGTACAGCTGCAAATATTTTGGGTCTATCGACACAAGTTCCTATGATTGTTTCATATCTTACCACCGGGTCTTCAAGAAAAATTCCAATTAAAAACAGGATTATTATATTCAAACATGCCGCCCCACGAAATTTTGCATATAAGGGGAAAACCATTCCATTGATAGTACAGGCTTTGAAAGAATTAGGTAAAGCAAATATTGATGAATCTACGTTGTCGACTCTGTCGGCATATATAGACAAAGCGAAAGACTGCGATACATTTGCCACTGATATATTGTTGGCTCCGCAATGGATACAAGCTATTGTTAAACCAATGATTAAAAGCTATTGAATATGAAACATTGGCAACAATATGACGCCGAAGAACAGCTTCAGTTGCTCGACATTACGAGTGGAGCTACGGGGCTTCCTCGATTGGCAATAGAAAAAGATTGGTGGGTAACAGTAGTTTTGAAAGCACTATCGTTAACACAATTTTCACATCTGATGTCGTTTAAAGGAGGTACATCGTTATCAAAAGGATGGCAATTGATAAACCGCTTTAGCGAAGATATAGACATTGCTTTGAAAAGGGAAGAGCATTTTCTTATTAAAGGTACATCTAATAACCAATTAGCAAAAGTTCGCAGAACAGCAAGACATTACATTATAAGGGAATTACCGTTGGAACTTAATTTGGCATTAGAATCGTTTGGTGTAACGAATTTTACTATAGAGCCCGAAATATCGCGAACCAAAGATGGGGTAACTAAAGAACTTCGTGCAGATACAGACCCTTCGGTTATTTTTGTAAATTACAACAGCATTGTTCCCGAGACGTCTGAATATGTACAACCAAGAGTCAAAATAGAGATCAGTTGTCGTTCGATGGACGAACCTATAAAAGAATTGCAGTTTAGCTCGTTTATTTCAACTTCGGTGCCGGAGTCGGAAGATATGGAAGTGAAATTCAATACAGTAATTCCCACAAGAACTTTTTTGGAGAAAATATTTTTATTGCACGAAGAATTTCTTAGTGAACGACCTCGAAGTTATCGTATGTCGCGACATTTGTATGATTTGGAAAAAATAATGGATAACGATTTTGGTTTAAATGCATTGTCGGACGGACAACTTTATATGGATATTGTGAACCACAGAAGTATATTTAACAAACTTACAAATGTAGACTATAGCAGTCACTATCCGTGCCGTATTAATTTTCTTCCTCCAACATCTGTTATAAATGAATGGGAAAATGACTATAACAAAATGAAAGAAACCTTTATTTATGACCCGAATAAGATACCTTTTGATAACCTTGTAAAGAGAATGAGAGAACTACAAGAACGTGTCAGAAAGATTAAGATTTAAGGCTTCGCCGGGGCTGCGACAGACAAAGGACAAAAGTCGTAAGACAAAAGAAGCTCGTTAGACTTATGACATTAGCCTTTCGACATTAAGTAAGGCTTTGCTGGGGCTGTGCCAGACTACGAGACAACTAGTCAACAAGACAACAAGTGGAGGCTGCGCTGGGGCTGCGCCGGAAATACGGAATCACGGAATTACGGAGGGCTTCGCGACAAAGGACAAAAGACGTAAGGCAAAAGGTGAGCTTCGCTAGACTACGCAAATAACAGACAACGGACAACAGACAACGGAGGGCGGTTGCCGGATCTAGGGATTTACGGAATCACGGAATTACGGAGGCTTCGCTGGACCTACGGATCTACGGAGTCACGGAACTACGGAAACACTTTCTGTACACTCTATACCATTCTATACTCTCTCTACCTTTCGACTTTAATCCTTAAACAAAAAACGACTGTAGTCCGTTGACCGTAGTCTGTAGTCTTAAAAATACTCTCTATACCCAAAGAAATCCTTTAAACATAAAAAAGACTGTAGTCTGTTGACCGTAGTCCGTAGTCTATCGAATAAAAAAAATCGTAGTCCTAAAGCATCCAGCGCCAACACGGCATTATTATGATTTCCTTTCCATCGGGCAATGAAATTGTTTCAGATTCTGTCAACGTCAGTATTATGCCGGAGTTTAAACCAAAAGCATCCATAGCAGTTTGCAAGCCTTTCAGTTCTCGACTGCGAGTAGGTTCGGACTCCATAGATGCCGTAACTTGTATAACTTGTTTGACAGTATTTCTTTCTCTAACAACGAAATCACATTCAGCACCATCGTTGTAATAAAATACATTTCCACCTCTTCTCAACAATTCCACAGCTACCAAATTTTCCAACCAGCGACCAATATTTTTACTCATATTAAATCCTATTTGAGAGGCTAATGCGTTGTCGATAAAATAAATCTTCTTTGGACTACGCAACTGAACACCTACTTTGGGACTATATTTACATAGCTGAGAAATCAAATAAGTTTGCTCTATATTATCGATCCACGAAGATATAGTGTCGGAACTTGATATACCTATATTTTTTGCTACAGAATTGTAGGTGCATAGATTAGTAGCATTACTAGCCAAGTAGAAAAGCATTTCTCGCAATTGACGTTCCGATGAGATTTTATTTCGGACAATGACATCACGAAAAACTATATCGGAATAGATGGATTTCAGATAATTCTCACTGCCATTATTCAAATACTGAGGGAAGCCACCCTTGACAAGATACTCTTGAAAAGATGAAGATAATAGAGCTTTGCCTTTTGTAGTAAAAAAATCTTTACGACTAAAATCGATACCAAGAAATTCGAGATATTCGGCAAAAGAGAATGGATACAACTCGTGAGTAACATGTCGTCCGGTGAGTAATGTGCCCATTTCTTTGCTTAAAAGATGAGCATTGCTACCGGTAACAAATACTTTATTGCCTGAAGAATACAGTCGGCTTACAAATCGTTCCCAGCCATCTATATTTTGAATTTCATCGAAATAGTAGGTATGCTGTTCTCCAAATTCTTCATGAAATAACTCGTCGAGCTTTTGAAAGTCTTCTACAGTAAACGACAACAACCTTTCATCATCGAAGTTTATATAATAATCCCGTTCGCTACGAGAAGTTTGTATTTGACGTAAAAGAACCGACTTACCACAGCGACGTACACCAGTAATAACAAGAACTTCGGCACAATTTAGTAATTTCGAATCTATTTTTCGAGCAATTATATTGTGTAATTTATATTCTTTTTGCTCGTAAATTATCTGTAAAAGAGTATCTTTCGTTATCATAATACTTGTGTTTTGTCTGGCAAATATACGAATAATTTCCCAATGGCAGTAGGAAAATAAAAAAAAACTTCCTATTATCATTGGGAAGTTTTGTTAATAAGACGTGGGCTACGCTGGTGCTTCGCAGACTACGAGACTACCAGTCAACTAGACAACGAGTGGGGCGGTAGCCGGAACAAGGGAATTACGGATCTACGGAATTACGGAGGGCTTCGCGACAAAGGACAAAAGACGTAAGGCAAAAGGTGAGCTTCGCTAGACTACGCAAATAACAGACAACGGACAACGGAGGGCGGTTGCCGGAACAAGGGATTTACGGATCTACGGAATTACGGAGGGCTTCGCCTGGGGATAGAAAGTAGAGAAAGTACAGAAAGTACAGAAAGAACCCTCTATACCTTTTATACCCTCTATACCCTCTATACCCAAAGAAATCCTTTAGACATAAAAAAGACTGTAGTCCGTTGACCGTGGTCCGTAGTCCGTAGTTCTTAAAAAATAGTCCTAAAAAAACTTCCCTTGAGTGTAATACTTAAGGGAAGTTTTTTTGTTTGTGTATATTTATTTTGCTTTTGTCTACCAGCCTGGACGAGTGTTTGAATGTATTCTTAACACTATACCGATAGAAAGATAGTTGTAAAATGCGGCATTGTTGAAGTTTGTCATACAGAAAACTTTGTCTTCGACATTGAAGTAAACATTTTCTGCGATACGGGTGTATGCACCCAAACCGAAGTTTACATAGTATCCAAAGCTACCAAGAAAATCGTTGTTTTTTCCCATCAAAACACCCACACAAGGTGTAGCATATAGGTCGAAAATTCTGTTTCTGGAATATCCGGAGAATGTTTCGGATATCGAGAAGTTTATCCCTGCACCAACCATTGCCATACTACCTAAGTCGTAGTCGTCGTTTAGGACGCTGTGTAGGTATGCTTCGGTGCGAACTGTCCAATAAGGATTTATCTTTTTACCTACATTGACACCGGCACCCCAGTGTATGTAGTCGGAGGCTGTGAAACCACCATTGGCAGCAAAAATCCATTCTTCGTGCCATCTATAAGTTGGGTATTCTCTCATCTCCCAATTTTTTTGCGAATAGGCACTATTGGCAAAAACTACACTCAAGAGTGCTACTAAAAAAATGTATTTACTTTGTTTCATGTTTAATATGTGTTTGTTTTTTAATATCTGATAAATGGGTTATAATAATAATTGAATGGCGATAATGATGACATGTGATGGTAGTTGCCGTATAGTGGAAGCATGTCCTTGTTGTTTTTAATAACAGCAACGTTTATGCTTATAGTGTTGTTGTTTTTGGTTTTGTAGTTGATGGTTGCTGCTCCGCCGTAGCTGCTGATTTCTCTGGGACAACCAAATAGTGAAAATGCCGGCGACAATGTACCCCCTATATAGAATGCTGTTCCCGAAATGTATAGGTTGCTGTCTGCTTGGTATTCGGCTTGTACATAGCCCGATAGCATCTGTGTGGTAGGGGAGTGCGTAGGTATATCTTTACTGCCGTTTCCTATTTGCATGCCGTGTGGCGAAAGGTCGGAAAGCAATGTAAAGCCTGTGTTTATATTTAGTCTTGGTGTTACCTTGAAATGGAACGATGGCGATATGGCGGTGTATGCTGTAGCATCGAAACCATTTGATATTACTCCAGTGCCAAGGGTAAGGTGGTAGTCGTATCTGGGCGAAGAGCAAGTGTCGTTTTTGGCGAAGCGTGAATGGTCTTTCCATTGTGCGAAGGTGCAAACGGATATACCCATTGCCATGGCCAACACTATTGATATTTTTGTATATTTCTTGTTCTTCATTGCTTTTTTCGATTAGTTTTTTTAGATACGAACAAATAACGACTACATATAGTATAATATTGTTTTACAAATGTTTTTTAGTCTCTGTTGATATCTGCCAGAATTTTTGTGTAGTGTTTAAGGCTGCGTAGTATCAAGGTAATGATTCCTGCTGCTGCAAGGTAGTACAACGAAGGGCGTACCCATTGGAAACCGGCATAGTCTGCCATCAAGGTGTGGATTCCGAAACTTCTTATATAGTCGATAACGACAAACGAAAGCGACATGGCGAAAAATCCGGCATATTCGCGACGAAGTACAGCTTTGAACGAAAAAGGAATATTGCCTTTTTGGAAGTTTTTGAAACAGGGAATGAAAGGAGGAACGGTAAGGCTCCAATCGATATATTTTTGTCCGAATTGTTTTTCCAAGAAACATTCTTCGGCGAACATAATTCTTTCGTAGTATACCCAATATAGCAACGATGTAACCAAGAATAAAGGAATGCTTCCGATAAAGATGAGTAAACCTGCCCACATCAAATAGTTACCTAAATATAAAGGGTGACGTACTGTAGAGTATATTCCGGTAGAGTTAAGCTCGTTGGCAACTTGTTCTTTGGTGTTTCGTCCCGATGTTCCGCGAGGTGTTGTTCCAATAGTGTATGCACGTATCCACATTCCGGCCACCGAAACTATGATTCCCACAATGGTAAGTATGGTAAATAATGTATCGGTGCTTCCGCCCATAAGCTCTGCAAGGTTGAAATAGCTTTTGGTGTAGTAGCTGAAATAAATAAAAGGTAAACCTAGTAGGAATATAAATACAGGTATTTGTCCGCGGTAGCGAAACAAGAAAAGTCCGTTTTTTTCTAATGATTGTTTTAGTGCCATTTCTATTAAATATTTGATATATAATTGTATTACATAGCTTCGATATAGTTATTATCCGAGCTTTGAAGTTGCAAATATACGCTTTTTTTTTGACATTATGAAACATATATTTTTAGGTTTGCAGCAAGTTTTAAATCATTAAGCAAAGGGTAGGGGGTATGCTGTGTATGTATGGCAGAAAAAGTGGTAAAAAATAAGGCTTAAAGCCAGTGTGCTTTAAGCCTTGTGTAGTTAAACTTAAAATCTAAACAAAATCTATATCTATCTATCGGACTGTTGTTTATTGCTTGCTGCTTCCGATACGTTGATTATGAAGTCGGCGGTTTTTTCGTATAGGGCGTACATGCTGCTGTATACGGTGCCGGTTTGGTAGTTGTATGTTCCGGATTTTATATCTTCCAAGTGTTGGTTTCGCAGTTTGTCGCGATATTGGTTTATCTTGTTTTCTATGTCGATGGCAGCGTCGATGTCTGCATTGTCGTATTCGCTATGTAGGTTGTCGTTCATCACTTCCAATGCCCGGCTTACCATTTGGTGGATGTTGTCAAGATTGGCTGTCAGTGTTTCGTCGAGGGTAACTTTGTTTTCGCGTTGGTTGTTTTTCAGTATCGATATTTGGTATATTGCATCGCCTATGCTTTCCATGTTATCTATTATTCTGAGCATCGAGCTTACACGTTGCGAACCTTTGTTACTTAGTTCTCCTTCGGCTATCTTGGTCAGGAATTTGGCTATCTCTATCTCCATGTTGTCGGTTATGTCTTCGTATTTTGCTATTCTAGCCATCAGCTTTTCGTAGTCTTCGGTTTTGGCAGTGTTGTCCAGATCTTTCAGGAATCCGAACATTCGTAGCACACGTTGCGAGAAAACCTCTATTTCTTTTTTTGCTGTCTGTATGTCAAGTTCCGACGTGTTTACAAGTGTAGAAGGGATGTAGTGAAGTCTGAAGTTTTCGCTTTCGTCGTTGTTCACTCTGATAATGAAATTTACGATTTTGATTATTTGAGGGATAAACCACACCATTACCGCTGTGTTGGTAAGATTGAACAGCGAGTGGAATATAGAAAGAGCCACAGGCATTGCAGCTGCCGATACGAAGGGCGAAAGACCTTCGGTGCTTTCGGTTATGAATGCTACCAGTTTTAGGAAAGGGTAGAACACTATCAGCATCCATATTACACCTATTACGTTGAACACCAGGTGCGAGAGAGCCGCTCTCTTGGCGGTGTTGTTGGCTACAGTGGCAGCAAGGTTGGCAGTGATGGTGGTGCCTATGTTTTCGCCAAGCACCATGGCAGCACCCACTTCGAAACCTATCCAGCCTTGGCTGCACATAAGTAGAGTGATGGCCATGGTGGCACTACTGGACTGTACTATGAGTGTGAGTATGGTACCGATAAGTACGAAGAGCAGTATCGACCGGTAACCCATATTGGAGTATTGGGCTATAAATTCCAATATCTGTGGGTGGTTGTTGATGTCGGGTATGCTGTTTTTCATAAACTCGATACCCAAGAATAGTACCGAAAAGCCTATTATAAATTCGCCTATCGACTTGCGTTTGCTGTGTTTTGAGAATATGAAAGGTATGGAAAAGGCCACCAATGGTATTGCCAACTGAGCCATAGAGAATTTAAGTCCTAGCAGCGATATTATCCATGCGGTGGCTGTTGTGCCGATATTGGCGCCCATGATGATGGCTATGGCACCTGCAAGCGATAGCAGACCTGCATTGACAAAGCTGACCACCATGACGGTTGTAGCACTGGAACTTTGTATTACTGTGGTGACGAATGCTCCGGTAAGGATACCATTGAATGGTTTTGAGGTCATACGAGCAAGGATATTACGCATTTTGTTTCCTGCCAATTTTTGTAAACTTTCGCTCATCAGCTTCATTCCGTAAAGGAAGATACCTAGCGAACCTAGTGTGATAAGTAGATTAATTACTACGTTCATAATTTTCGTTTTTTGTATTTGTTTTTTCTTTTTCTGTTATTTTCGGGGTGCAAAATTCTACAAAGATTGTTACTTACAGATGAATTTTTTGTTACATTTTTGTTGCATATATTTCTTGTTTTGCTATTGCTTTGTAAATCAATGATTAATTCTGTTTGTATTACCGATATATCAATAAAAAAATATGATATATTGCATTAATATTACAATAAAAAGGAAATAATGTTTACAAAAACTAAAGGTAATTGATAAAAAAAACGTACTTTTGCAAACCGAAAAATAAATTATATATGGGCAGAATATTAGCAATAGATTATGGTCAGAAAAGAGTAGGTATAGCTGTAAGCGACGAGTTGCAGATAATAGCGACAGGACTTACTACTGTAGAGACCAAGAAATGTATCGACTTTTTGAAAGAATATTGTAGCAAAGAAAATGTAAGTTGTTTTGTAGTGGGCGAGGCCAAACATTTGAACAATACTCCGTCGGAGTCGGCGAAATATATCGAGCCTTTTGTGGGACTGCTAAAGAAAACATTTCCCAATATATCGGTGGCGAGAGTTGATGAACGTTTTACATCGAAGATGGCGTTCCAAACAATGATAGATTCGGGATTGAAGAAAAAGCAACGACAAAACAAGGCTTTGATAGACACAATAAGTGCGACTATTATATTGCAAACCTATATGAGCATGTCCGAAATGGGACGCTAATGCTTTCCTAAAAACGCTTGCGAAACTGTATTAGTAAGTTTTTATATTGTATTTAATTAGAGAAGGGAATCAAAAACTATCAAGTTTCTGATTCCCTTTCTGTATTTAGGGCGTTAGCCTATTATATTATTCGTCAATTTCTTCTAATGCTTTTTGAGCACGTTTGCGCGATACTTCGTCTAACAATATTTTTCGTATACGAAGCGACTGTGGAGTAATTTCCAAATATTCGTCTTCGCGGATGTATTCCATAGCTTCTTCAAGCGAGAACTTTGTGGCAGGTATAGTGGTCGATTTGTCGTCGGCACTTTTACTACGCATATTGGTAAGGTTCTTGGCTACGATAACGTTGATCACGATGTCGCTGTCGGGTCTTAAACCTTCGCCTACTACTTGTCCGGCATATACTTCTTCGCCCGGTTCTATAAAGAATTGACCTCTGTCTTGGAGCTTGCTAATGCTGTATGCTGTCGACGTACCTGTTTCTTTGGCTATAAGAGCTCCCATCTTGTAGGTACCCATTTCGCCTTTCCAAGGTTCGTATGCTTTAAAGCGGTGTGCTATTATAGCTTCGCCGTTCGATGCTGTAAGCAAGTTGTTTCTCAAGCCTATTATACCTCTCGATGGTATTGTAAATTCTAGTTGTACACGGTCGCCTTTGGTGTCTATCGAGTTTACCTCGCCTTTTCTGCGTGTAACTATATCGATAATTTTGCTGCTGAATTCTTCCGGAACAAGTATTGTAAGTTGTTCTACAGGTTCGCAGCGTTTGCCATCTATTTCTTTTATGATAACCTTTGGCTGTCCTACTTGTAGTTCGTAGCCTTCGCGACGCATAGTTTCGATAAGCACAGAAAGGTGAAGAATACCACGACCAAACACGATCAACGAGTCGGGAGAGTCGGTTTCTTCTATTCTCATGGCTAAGTTTTTCTCTAGTTCTTTGAACAAGCGTTCGCGGATATGACGCGATGTTACAAACTTACCTTCTTTGCCAAAGAATGGAGAGTTGTTGATAGTGAAAAGCATACTCATGGTAGGCTCGTCTATCTTGATAGGTTTAAGAGGTTCGGGATTGTCGATATCGCAGATAGTGTCGCCAATTTCGAAGTTTACGTTCTTGTCAAGGTCTAGCAATACTGCTGTTATTTCGCCTGCAGCGATAGGATTTTTTATTCTTTCTTTTCCCAATCCTTCAAAAACGTATAGTTCTTTTATTCTGGAACGTATTTGAGCGCCATCTCTTTTTACAAGCATTACTTCTTGTCCGGCTTGCAATGTGCCGCGTTGTAGACGTCCAACTGCTATACGACCTATGTAAGAGCTGTAGTCCAACGACGAAATCATCATCTGAGTGTTACCTTCTTCAACTTTAGGAGCAGGGATATGCTCTACTATCAAATCCATAAGGTAAGAAATATCTTCGGTAGGAGTATTCCAGTCGGCACTCATCCATCCATGTTTCGACGAACCGTATGCTGTAGGGAAATCCAATTGGTTTTCGTTGGCACCAAGGTTAAACATTAGGTCGAACACAGCTTCTTGTGTAAGTTCGGGAGTACAGTTTGGTTTGTCTACCTTGTTTACTACTACTATTGGTTTTAGATTAAGTTCTATAGCTTTTTGTAGCACAAAACGAGTTTGAGGCATAGGACCTTCAAAAGCATCAACTACAAGAAGTACACCATCGGCCATGTTCAACACACGTTCTACTTCTCCTCCAAAGTCGCTGTGGCCCGGAGTATCTATGATATTAATCTTAGTTCCTTTGTAGTTTACCGACACATTTTTGGACAATATAGTGATACCACGTTCGCGTTCCAAATCGTTGTTGTCAAGAATAAGATTATTGGTTTCTTGGTTTTCTCTGAAGAGCTTTGCCTGGTGCAACATACGGTCTACCAAGGTAGTTTTGCCATGGTCGACATGTGCTATAATTGCAATATTACGAATATTTTGCATATAAATTTAATCTTTTTATGGTAGTTAAAAAACATTGCAAAGGTACGAAAAAAAACTGAACCTACAGCAACGTTTCCGAAAAACTATGCTATTTTTTGCTACTTAGTGTTGTTTGGAAACAAAATAGAGGCTACTATTTATTGCTTAAAATAATAGGCGACCAACATTGGTCGCCTACATAATATTATTGTATATTTTCTGTTTCCACGTTTTTGGGGTCTATGTTTCCTGTTTTATTATCTTCTTTAGGATTGGGTCCCCATTTGTTTTGGCCGGGTTGGCTGTCTTTTGCCAGTATGGAATAGAACCAGATAAGAGAACCTAGAAAAAGTAAAATCGGAGGACAAAATACTACAAGCGGATTATTTGGGAATATTAGTACTAATATCATTATCATTATTGCTATTATAAAAATTACGACATAAGGAGTAATTACCCACCAACCACTTTTTCCTATATCGTGAAGACGGCGAATCAATACTGCCAGAGATGGGAAGAAAACAGCCAAATTGTATATTGCAGAAATTATATAAAGGAAATAAAGAAGCCATTCACTTGTTGCTAAAAATAGAAATTCGAATGTGAAAAAAATAAATTGTATTATAAAATTTACTGCGATGAACATCCAAAATTCCGATCGATGTGCTCTGCCCGAGAAGTCAAAATAGTGCTCGAAACATTTGGTAAAGTATTTAAAGCAGTCTGTATTAGCTTCGTCTTCGGGTGTTAAAGGGTCTTTGGGATTAAGTCCCCATTTGTTTTCGCCGGTTTCACCTTCTTTGCACAACAAAACAATAAACCAAATCCAAATAGCTATCTCTGCAAGAATAATAATGCTACCGATTAAATACGGAATAGTGCTAAAGATGCTATTACCTGAATCATCGAAAGGAAAATAGAATAAGAAACAACCAACTATAGATAATATTCCGACAGCGATAATGTATTTTAGGAATAACCATCCACTTTTACCTATATCGTGCAAACGACGTACTACTACACTATAAGATGGGAAAAGCATTGCTAATGTATACAACAAAGTAAATACCGGAACCCCATCGTCGGGAAATGCATGTAGTACTAATACAAAATCCAGTATAAAAAAGATTAAACTGATGATAAAATTGGTAAGAGTGAACATCCAAAACTCTTTGCGACGTGCTCTGCCTTTAAAGTCAGAATACTGACGAATGCATTTTAGAAACCATTCCATAATGATTGTGTTTTAATTAATAAATATGACGATCTGAATATTTCTTTTACTGAAAAGTTAACACGCTAAAAGAGTACTTCTTCTGTTTGGTAGTAGCCTTTGCTGCGAATGTTGTAGATGGTTCTGTTCACAACCCTGTGACAGCCTTCTGCCGATATTACCATTTGGGTGGTTGTGCAGCTCGACAATAGCCAAGCTATTCCCGGAAATACCATTATTTTTTTCATATCGTTTGTATTAACTTATCAATATCGTTGTTTAAAATTTCAAATACAGTATTTGCATTGTTTAATTATCAATGTTTTATGTAGAATGCTGTATTTCTCTACGAGCAACAAAAATACACAATTAATATTATATTGCCAAAGATTTCATGCTTTTTTTCTAAAGCTTGTCTTGTGTTATTCATTTGCATATAAAATAAAAGACGCACGATTATTCGAGCGTCTTTTATTATTTACTGAGAGAAAACATCTGACATTTTCATTAGTCGTATTGTGTGGGTCTTGCCGGTGTTGGTAGTAATAGTGAGCAAATATGTGGCCTGAGGGCGAGCCGTAAGGTCGAGAGTGTATCTCCCGGGTGCTTCGGCTGCGAGATATACTTGTTCGCGACGGCCCAGTATATCGGTAAGCCATGCTGTTGCTACTCCGTTTTCTATTTTCAAGTCGCCGTTTTCCACCTGAATAGTTATCCTTTGTCGAAAAGGATTTGGATATGCAACAAAAGCCTCTTCGTCGCCAACTACGGTGATATGTACATCGCCGGCACCATGACTTGTGGAATCGTAAACATAGGGATTCATAAAAGCAGTGTCGCTGTAGCGGGCAATGTAGGCTGTGCTGCTACCATAATAGTTGACATGGAATCTGCCCAAATCGGCAGCCGAACATAATGTACCGCTAACCCATACCGAACTATCCTTTAGATGAATATATCCTTGTTCGTCGTACTTACCTTCGGAGTTGTAGTCGATAAAGGCAATCTCGTGTCCATCATAGTCCCATACAAAAAGTCCCATACCATATCCTCTGCTTATCATAGTGTCTTGAAACAATATATTGGATTGGAACTTCACTTGACAAAATACTCTGTTGTCTTTTACAGCAAACGATCCGTTATGAGCACGTCGCCATTTGTCTACAAGCATGTATGTCCTTTTCCAATTGCAGTAATCGTCGGCACGAGCCTTACCATACGAAATAAAGCTTAGGTCGTCGGCATCAAGACGCATCCAACAAGCGTTACGGCTAAGATCGAGGTGGGTGCCGTTGTATTTAAGCGAGTCGTAATCTGTATCTGCATATCCCATTAAGAATAAGCTGTTCGTTGCAGTATCTACGGTGGTATTTAGCCACACCAATCCGCCCATTGTATGTCCGCTTGGTATATACGTGGTAGGATTTTGCACTATTCCCGTAGGTATAAATTCCGGCGAGTATCGCAACATGCAGTGGGTCCATTCCATTGCCAACGATCGAGAGTATTTTATGGGCAAAGTATCCATTCGTGGCAATTGCGAGCGTTCCAAACAAATGTACATATTATCCTTGGAATCGATTTCGAAAGAATGCAGGTGGACAGAAATCATTTCATTCAAGTCGTATTCCCAAGTTTTGTCAAATATATATGCACTTGCAATAACGCTATCGAAATTTGGCGTTAGCTTGATAAGTTGCCAATTCCATACACTCGAACGCTCCAAAGGGATGTCCAACTGCTTTTCACCACCATTAATCAGCATTCGACGCGAAACAAGATTACCCTCTGTAGGCGACCAAATATAAATTCCGTCGGGACAGGTGTCGCAATAAGAAGCATATAAATCGTATGTTCTACGAAGCAGAATAATATTTCCTTCGCTATCGATATTGAACGACATAGGAGAACCTAGTGTCACCAAATTGTTAGTAACATTATCTTTCAACAGCGAGCCATCGGGCTTAACATAGGATTCCATAAAGAAAAGTTCATCAACTATACTGCCGTCTTTCAAATCAAACGTGATTAATGCATTTGTTCCATGATGGCTTACATTCAAACTATCGGGATATTGAGGAAAATGATCAGCGGTGGTAAGAAGCGTGTCGAAGTAATATACTATATTTGTGCTGCCATAGCCTTCATCAAAAGGATAAGTAATGCCGGTATATAGCATAATGGCTGAGTCGCCTTTCATTCTTATTGTCCAAGAATCCATGTCGTAATAACTCGAATACAACTCTTTGTGCCATACAAGGTCGCCATTCGGAGAATATTTGGCAAGAAGAGTACTGCGGTTACGTTGTGACGAAAAAGGAAGTATTCCGGATGTTGCGTCGGTACCTCCGTCCCAACGGGCTCCGCCAATAAACTGACCAAGTATGTAAACATTACCCTCGCTATCCATCACCGAGCCGAGTATTTCATTTACAGGAGTATCATCGAGGTTATCAGGACCATAATAGCTTCGCACCCAATCGAAGTTTTGTGCATTGGAAGAAAGGGTAAACACAGCGAATGCCACTAACAAAATGTACCTTTTGATATTCGTGTAGCTTTCAGACAGAAAATTTGTATATAGCTGCTTTCTGCTATTTTTTCTTTTTGGGGTATTTTCTATGCAGGAAGAAATATCCCCATGTTGTAGTTTTGACTTATTCATAATTTTACATTTAGTTTTGCATATATGACTGTTTTTTGTCCGATTTGGTTGTTAAACGCAAGTTAAATATTCTTATTTTTTTCGTATTGAAATATTTTTTACATTTATGCTTAAACAAGCAATAGTCGATGCAATTGTTCTAAAACTTTCATATATCGGAAAAATATCGTAAATTTGCACACTGTTTTAGCATTGGCAAAACGTAGAAAAATAGATAAAATAATTAATATACAACAAAATGAGAAGAACAAAATTAATTTTAAGTTTGGTAGCATTCATGGCACTAAGCGTAAGTGCATTGTTTGCTCAGAAGTCGTACGAGTACAAAACCGTACCCAACGACCCTATGCAAGTTCGTGAATATACATTAGACAACGGACTTAAAGTGTTTATGAGTGTGTACAAAGACGCTCCACGTATCCAAACCTACATAGCAGTGAAAGCCGGTAGCAAAAACGACCCTGCTACTACTACAGGTTTGGCTCACTACCTTGAACACATGATGTTTAAAGGTACTCAACGCCTTGGTACAAAGGATTGGGAAAAAGAACAAGTGTATATCCAACAAATAGAAGACTTGTTTGAAGCTTACCGCTTGTTCGACGACGAAGCTACCCGCACAGCTATCTACAAAAAGATAGACTCGCTTAGCTACGAGGCTTCTAAACTTGCCATTGCAAACGAATACGACAAAAGTATGACTGCAATAGGCAGTACAGGAACAAATGCTTTCACAAGCAACGACTACACTATGTATGTAGAAAATATTCCTAACAACCAATTGGAAAACTGGGCTATGATTCAAGCCGACCGCTTCCAAAACCTTGTACTTCGTTTGTTCCACACCGAGTTGGAAACCATATACGAAGAAAAGAACATGAGCCTTACAAACGATGGTCGTAAAGCCAGCGAAGCTATGCTAAGTGCTTTGTTTCCACACCACCCATACGGCACTCAAACCACTCTTGGCGAAGGCGAACACTTGAAAAACCCTTCTATGCGCAATGTTCGCAACTTTATTGCTACTTACTATGTGCCAAACAATATGGCAATATGTATGTCGGGCGACTTCAACCCGGACGAAGCTATCAAGATAATAGACAAATACTTCGGCAATATGAAACCAAGCCCTGTGCCTGAATTTAAATTCGAATACGAAAAACCTCTTACCCAAAACATCACTAAAGAAGTTGTAGGTCTTGACGCTGAAAACACTCGTATAGCATTCCGCATAAACGCAGGAAATGGTAGCGACATAGCACGCAAAGCCGACCTACTTTCTTCGATATTGAACAACGGAAAATGTGGTCTTATCGACATCAACCTAAACCAACAACAAAAATGTCTTGGTGCTTATGCAGGTACTTACGCCCTTAACGACTACATAGCTTTCCTATTCGGTGGCCGTCCAAAACAAGGTCAAACTCTTGAAGAACTACAACAACTATTGCTAGAACAAATAGAGTTGGTGAAAAAAGGCGAATTCCCTGATTGGTTGCTTGAAGCTACTATCAACAATGCTAAGCTAAGCCTTATGAAACAATACGAAAGCAACCAAAGCCGTGTGAGCATGATGAGCTACGCTTTCGTTCAAAACCAAAAATGGGAAGACGTAGTAAACGAACTTGAAGAATACAGCAAGATAACCAAAAAAGATTTGGTAGACTTTGCCAACAAATACCTTAGCGGACACTATGTGATAGTAAACAAACGTCAAGGAACACCTGCCGAAATAGCAAAAGTGGCTAAACCACCTATCACACCTATCGAAGTGGGTCGCGATGCTGAAAGCGATTTCTTGAAACAAATAAAAGCTAACAAAGTAGCCGACATCGAACCTGTATTTGTAGACTACAACAAAGAACTACAACGTACAAAACTTGCCAACGGTACAGAATTGTTGTACACTCAAAACGTTGAAAACAAAACATTCAACCTTGTATACTACTTTGACTTTGGCTACCGTGCCGACAAAACCATCGACCTTGCCGCCGACCTATTGAGCTACCTAAACACTACCAAACACACTGCCGAAGCTCTTCAACAAGAATTCTACAAACTTGCTTGTAACTTCAACCTAAGTGTTGGAGCCGAAAATATTTCGGTAAGCATTAGCGGTTTGAGCGAAAACATGGAGAAAGCCATGGCTCTTGTAGAAGAAATATTTGCCGACGTTCAACCAAACGACGCTGCTTTGAATAACATGGTAGGCGACATCTTAAAATCGAGAATAGAAGGCAAAACAAACCAAAAGAACGTCTTCAACCACCTAGTAAGCTACGGTACTTACGGACCAAACTCGCCATACAAAGACATATTGACCGAAGCCGAACTTAAAGCTTACAACTCGCAACAACTTGTTGACGCTATCAAAAACCTATTCAGCTACAAACACCGCGTGCTTTACTACGGACCTGAAACTATGGAAAGCATGAAAACTATAGTGGCTAAAAACCACAACACTCCTAAAAAGTTGAACAAAACTCCAAAGAACAAAGAATTTACCCCATTGGCAACAACCGAAAATAAAGTGTACTTTGTAGACTACAACGCAAAACAATCGTATCTGCAACAAGTGACTCGTAGCGGCAAATACAACCCAAATATCTACACTGCACGTGCTCTTTACAACTCTTACTTCGGCGGTGGAATGAACGCTATCGTATTCCAAGAAATGAGAGAAAAACGCAGCCTTGCCTACACAGCTTGGGCTAACTACCAATTGCCAAGCCAAAAAGACGGTTTCTGCATAAACACTTCTTACATTGCTACTCAAAACGATAAAGTTATCGACGCTTACGATGCTTTCAACGATTTGTTCAACAATATGCCTGTGGCTGAACAAAACTTTGCTTTGGCAAAAGAATCGTTGATTTCTAACATCCGTACCGGTCGTGTAACTAAGATGAGCATCATCTGGAACTATTTGAGCAACGAAAGAATGGGCTACAAACAAGACATGCGCAAAGTGTTGTTCGAACAACTTCCTACTATGACAATGCAAGACGTTATAGACTTCAACAAAAAATACATCAAAAACACTCCAAAAACTTACATGATTCTTGGAAAAGAAGCTGACATGGACTTCAAAGCCCTTGAAAAGAAATACGGCAAAGTTCAAAAGCTAACCCTTGAAGACGTATTTGGATACTAACAGACAGACTATAGCATTTCGGCCAACGGCCTAAATGCCGCCATACGCAAGGCGAGAGAAAACCCCGAAAGGTTTCTCTCGCCTTTTTGTTTGCCGTTGCAATAGTATTCATTTTCTTCTAAAACACTTTTTACAGATGCTTACAACACTTTTTACTTTCTTCGGAAATGATAGTATAGAAAGTGCTGTAGTTATAGTATAGAGAGTGCTGAAATTATAGTATCGAATGTACTGAAGAGATTATAGAAAATACAGATTTACATGATAAAAAACCTGCACTTGCGATGTGAAATATTGGAATTTTAAATGTGATAAATAGGCTATTTTTCACATCAAAAAAGCCTATTTTTTATAATGCAAGTGGCACTTCGACACCATGCAAGTGGCTATTTCGCATTGTCTCTCCAATACTCTCGGTATTATAT
Source organism: Bacteroidales bacterium (assembly GCA_017561155.1). Taxonomy (GTDB): domain Bacteria; phylum Bacteroidota; class Bacteroidia; order Bacteroidales; family P3; genus HGM05376. The sequence goes on from JAFZDP010000033.1 coordinate 21,339, forward strand.
CTCCGGCACTTTCTGTACTATGTATACAATACTTTCGACACTATGTCGTTAGTACTTTGTAAAAAGTGTTTCTGAACAAATAGAAAATTGTTTCAGAAGAAATAGAAAAGTAAAACAATACAAACCAACAATAATAATGGCAATAGGATATTACAAACACAAACGCAAGATAAACGCAAATGGCACAGTAAAAGAAGTGTATGTGGCTAAGGTGGCACGCGCCAATGTGGTAGACATCGATATTTTGGCCGAGGAGATAGCTGCTACATGCTCGGCATCGGAAGGCGATGTGCTGATGGTGTTGCGAAACATGGAAAGGGTTATAGAAAAACATATAGCCAAAAGCGATGTAGTGAAGTTGGACTCGCTGGGTACTTTTTCGCCCACGTTGCGAGCCAAAGTTGTTGATTCGCCCGACAAGGTGAACCAGTTTTCGATAATATCGACAGGCATAAACTTCAGGCCTACCAAACGAATGCTTAGCGGTGTGCAAGATGCCGGAGTGCGGCTTGCCGACAAGCGAATACTTGTGCCGGCAGCCAGAGTAAAGGAAAAAGCAAAACAACAACAGCAAGAAAACACAGAGGAACAATAAGTTCTGTCGCTAAAAATATTTTGCTGTTTGGTAAATAAGTCGTAACTTTGCAGCCCGAAACGAATAAGACAACAATGGTTATGAAAAAATCAATAGTACTACGCTTTTTGGCAGTGTTTGTTGGAATATGTCTGCTCTTATGCTTAGGTGTATATGGATTCATATATCTCATATTTTCTCAAAAGCCATCGAGTACGATGTGGAGGGAAACAGACTCGTCTGACGAGTCGAAGGAGAAAGGTGTTTTCGTAGAATACTATGATGCTTTACCTTTCGAATATTCCGATAGTATTTTCCATGTAAATCTGGTATTTAAAGAAGCATACATAGAATGGATGCACGAATACGACATTAGCACCGACAGTGCAATGGAGAATGTGCTTTTCTATAAGAATAGTTCAACTACTAAGTCGCAGCAACTAATAGCGGTGTACGATACAATTAACTCCGATATGGGCTATACGGGAGTTGTTAAAAACGACTCGGCCTACGATGGAAGATGGCGTTTCAATAAATATCGTAAAAAGTATTGGACGTTTGATGTTGGTCATGACAGATGGGGTAATTACAATGTTACATTATTCAACTATGAATACCATGTCAAGAAAATGAAATTGGTTACAGGACTGTTTGACGACACGATCAGAATTCCTATACGCTCGTTATCTTATTACGACTCTGTATGCGGACTTGACAAGACAGTAAAATTTGGCGAATTGGTTTTCGTAAGGCGGAAAGACAGCACACAGAAATCAGAGCCGGCAAAGGTGGTAAAAAAGAATGAGCCTGTAACAAAAGTGGAATCGGCACAAGGGACAATCAACGATTACGAATATGTAGATTTGGGACTCAGTGTGAAATGGGCTGCGCACAACGTCGGAGCCGACAAACCCGAAGAGGTTGGAGCTTACTATGCTTGGGGCGAAAAGAAAGAAAAGAAGAAATACTCGTTTGACAATTGCAAAACAATACCACAGAAGCCTAAAAACAAATGGGAGCGAGTGCGAGATATGGACGATATAGGCGGCAATGAGAAATACGATGTAGCCCGTGCAAAGTGGGGAGCACCCTGGCGATTGCCAAGCAAAGAGGAGTGCGAAGAGTTGAAAGACAAATGCAAATGGGAGTACACAACATTGGATAGCATAGAAGGCTGCAAAGTGATAGGACCTAATGGAAATAGTATTTTCCTGCCATTGACAGATTATCGGGTAAATGAGTATATGTCCGGTTGTAGTGTAAATGGTGTGTACACTATGAGTACAGGTGTTTATTGGACCTCGCAACCCGAAGACAATTTTTATGCCTATTTTCTAGGCTTTAGCAAAAAGTGTGTCGAAGTGAAATGGACCAGATGTTATTATGGCATGGCCGTAAGGCCGGTGTTTAAATAGTGTTGCAGTCCTAAGGCAATTTTTATAAAAAAAAAACGGAGCACTTAAAGCAAGTGTTCCGTTTTTGGTTGTATGCGATGATGTACTATTCTACATGAATAAGCAGCCCTTTCAGATATTCGCCCTCGGGGTGATATATGCTTACGGGGTGGTCGATGGCATGGGGGAGCTGTTTCACAATTCGTACTTTTCTGTTGGCATTGGCTGCCGAAGTGAATACCATTTGTTTGAAATCTTCGGTGCTTACAGCCTGCGAGCAAGAGAAAGTAAGTATAAGCCCACCCGGTTTTATCTTTTCTATGGCACGTTGGTTTATGTTCTTGTAGCCTTTAAGTCCCTGCTTAAGGTTTCTGTGGTTTTTTGCAAAGGCAGGAGGGTCTAATATTATTATGTCGTAGTTATCGTCGATGGTAGAAAGGTATGGCAATACGTCTTCGGCTACGCCTTTGTGGTTGGCGTTGTCAAAGTTTAGAGCAACATTGCGTTCGCAAAGCGATATTGCTTTCTTCGATATGTCTACGGTTTCTACATATTCGGCGTTGCCTCTTAGTGCACTCAACGAAAAACCTCCTGTATATCCAAATGTGTTCAGCACTCTTTTTCCTGCAGCCAACGAGCGTACCAAAGCTCTGTTTTCGCGTTGGTCTATAAAGAAGCCCGTCTTTTGTCCTTCGTAGAAGTTGATAAGGAATTTGTTGCCGTCTTCTTTCACTTCCCATTCTTCGGGAGTGGCACCATATATATATTTGTCTTCGCTTTTTGTACGCGGCAGCGTCGAAGAACTCTTGTCGAACACCGCCACAAGTTTGTCGGTAAGCAGTTCGGCAAGTATGTCGGCAAAGGTCTGAAAGTTGTTGTGCATACCTTGCGAGTGTGCTTGTAGCACCACTATTCCGTTGTAGTAGTCGGCTATAAGTCCCGGCATAAAGTCGCCTTCACCGTTTATCAGGCGGAAGACATTGGTGTCGGGGTTGTCGAAAAAACCAAAACCTTTACGATAGTTTATGGCGTTGGCAATGCGTTGTTTCCAAAAGTCGTAGTCGATGTTGGCATTGCCAAATTCAAGTATCTTTGCTATAATGGTTTCGTCTTGGAAATGTCCTGTTGCCAAGTATTGCTTGTCGGCGTCGTATATATCTACAAGGTCGCCTTCTTGCGGCTTGCCTGCCATCTTGGCAATAGCACCCGAAAAAAGCCATGGGTGTTTGCGATACAACGATTTTTCTTTACCCGGTTTTAAGTATAACTTACAACGTTCCATAGTATGTTTGGTATTTATTTTGTGTTTAATATCTTTATTCTGTTTTGAGTTATTATCCGTACTATCTTCTTGTTAGCTGCAATCATCGAAGGCGAATCCAAGCGGTGTTGCATGTGGAACTTCAGGTCGTCGGCTATCCAGCAGTAGCGCACCGAAAGGCGTGCCAATATGTATGCCGCCAATACCTTTACGCCGTTAGGTGTTTCGTCGGCAAGCAGGTGTTCAAACAGTCTGCCTATAATGTCGTCCCAGTCGTAGGTGTCCAAATAGTTTAGGGCAAAGACGGGACGTTTGCTTTTCGCCGACCGGTCCAGATATATTACTATTATCTTAAGCAGGCATCTGGTTTGTCCGTCGTGTTCCAGTGTGGGTATGGCTGCCAAAATATCGGCAAAAAAACTTTCGCATTTGCCTATATCCAGCTTTGCCAACCGCTCCAAACTCCATGCCAAACGAAACTTTGTTTTGGAATTAGCAGTGTTTTTCATGGCTTCGAAAAGCATTGCAGGCGACAGCTCGTCGTCAAGTAGTGCCTCTACAACGCATTCAGTATTAGCAATGCCAAGATTGTTTTCCAATATGTTTATAGCTTCGTTTACGGTCATATTACTGTGTAGTTTGCGTTTTGCAAAAGTACAATTTTTTTTCTACAAACGTTGTGTTTTTCTGCACAAATATATCTTTCGGCAGCTTGTAGCCCTTTTGCCGTAGGGCGAAAAAAGAAAAAAAAGGAACACCTTTTTGTCGGTGTTCCTTTTTCTGCCATGTAGCACATGCTGTTTTGCAGTGCCGTTTATCTTATCTTCTTTTTAAGTTCTTTTACTTTTGCTATAGACTCGTCGTGACCTTCGTCGGCAAGTATTTGGTACCATTTCAACGCTTCTACATAGTCTAGTTGGTCTTCGTATACGACAGCCAAACCATATATAGCATCCAAATATCCTGCTTCGGCAGCCGGCAACCACCATTTGATGGCTTCGTCGTAGTCTTCTTCGTCGTCTTCGGAGTTTATATAGGTCAAACCTATTCTATACTGAGCTTCATGCGAGCCTTGCTCGGCGGCCATCTTCCACCACTTCATGGCTTCCAAGTAGTTCTTTTCTACTCCTAATCCTTCGTAGTATATTATACCTAAGTTTACTTGCGACATGATGTGTCCTTCTTCGGCAGCAGCGGTAAAGTAGTTTATACCTTCTTGCATATTTTGTTCTACACCTTCGCCGTTGAAGTAGAATACACCAAGGTTGAAGTATCCTTCCAAAAGACCTTCTTCGGCAGCCTTTGTATACCATTTAATGGCTTCGGCCTGATCGGCTTTTATTCCTGCGCTTTCAAAACCATCGCGGTACAAAAGTCCCATGCTTAGTATACCTTTCCAATAACCTTCGTTGGCAGCTATTTCAATAAGTCTGATGGCTTCTTTTTGGTCTTTTTTCACTCCGTAGCCTTGCATGTAACACTCTGCAAGCTCTATCAGCGAACGCATGTCGCCAAGGTCAGCTGCTTTTGCATAGCAGTAGGAAGCAGTTTTAAGGTCTTGCTCTACACCGATACCACGGCTGTACAATACACCCAAAGCATGGAAGGCATCCGGACTGCCACCTTCTGCTGCTGCTGTAAACCAATCGGCAGCTTCTTTAAAGTTTTGTTCCACACCACGACCTTCAAGGTATATAACACCAAGTTCGAATTGCGATTCAACGTTGCCATTTTCGGCAGCTGTGGTATACCATTTTATACCTTCCAAAGTATCGACAGGAACACCTTCGCCACTATGATATGCTATAGCCATAATTTTTTGTGCTTGAGGGTAGCCTAAATCTGCAGCTTGGCGGAATAGTTTGATGGCATTGTCCAGGCTTTGTTCTACACCGGTACCGTTGAAGTACATAATAGCCATGCCGTACATTCCTTCCGGCGATTCCAATTCTATAGCTTTGTTGTAGTACTCTATAGCTTTTGCAAACGATTCAGGTGTGCCACCATCTTCTCTCATGCAAACTTCGCCCAAAGCAGCATAAGCTTTGCCATAGCCTAGTGTTCCGGCTGATTCTAACAATTCTTTTCCTTTCTCGATATTGACTTCGCCAAACGAACCATCGATGTGCGACTCTGCATATTCGTATATTGCTACAACGGCTTCGGCTTCGGTCAATTTGTTGTACCAATTGATGGCTTCAGGGTAGTTTTCTATTGCTTTGTAGTAGCGTGCCAATCTTACATACGCATCTAAGTCCTCCAAATTGGCAGCTTTATTATAGCATTCTATAGCCTTTTCAATGTCTTGTTTTACATCTTCTGTTCCATAAAGATAAATGTCGCCCAAAGTTATTATAGCCGGACTGAAGTTGCCGTCGGCAGAAGCTTTGTACCATTTCATGGCATTTTTCATGCTGGCTTTTACGCCCATGCCATTAAGGTACATTTGAGCTATGTAAGCTTTAGACTCAGCATCGCCCAAATCCGAGGCCTTGCGAAAACATTTCATGGCTTCGCCGAAATTGATTTCTACTCCGGTGCCATTGGCATACATCATACCTAATTTGCGTAGTCCATCAGAGTCGTTTTTATCTGCCAAAGCTCTATAATAGTTTGTAGCTTTGGAAAAGTCTTGATCTACACCAATTCCGTATTCATGCATAACGCCCAGATAAAAAATACATCCACGGTTGCCTTTTTCTTCTCCACGTTTAAACCATTTTAGGGCTTCGGCATAGTTTTCTTGTAGCAGCAGTCTGTGTCCTAAAGTCATATAAGCAGCAGTAATACCATTTTCAGCAGATTTCATCAGCCACTTCAAGCCTTCTACGGTATCGTTATATTCTTCTATATAAAATAGTCCCAAAGTGCACATTGTTTTAGCATCGTTTTGCTCTATCGACTTTTGATACCACTTCATGGCTTCGTCGAAGTTTTTCTCCACTCCGCAACCGGCGCGATAAAGGTTGCCTACGCCTCGTTGTCCTTGCGAGTTGTTTTGTTCGGCCGACAGCATGTACCATTTCATACCCTCAACACAGTCTTCTTCTACACCAAGACCATTGGAATATATACGGCCTACTCCATACTGACCATTGGCATTGCCTTGTTTTGCCGACTTCTTGTACCATTTCAAGGCTTCAGCATAGTCGATGGCTGTTACTTCGCCATATTCATACATTTCTCCCAACTCGTATTGGGCTTGTGCATCGCCTTTTTGGGCGGCTTTCTTTACTTCGTCGAAACTTTTTTGTGCCGTTGCCGACAACGATAATGTAGCCACTGCTACAAACAATAGGATTCTTTTCATGTGTCCTCCTTGTAGTTATAATCTCTAGTTCCAAAAGATTATGTTTTTTATTTGTTACGATTAGAAACGTAGAACTAAAAGCCGTTTCGTTTTGTTATCTTGTTTGTTGTTAATTTTGTTTCAAGTTTTTGTTTGTCTCCACTTCCTTAGGGTTGTCGCCCCATTTGTTGGTGCCGGGTTGGCTGTCTTTTAGTGTCAAAATAAGCAACCAAATGTATCCCAATATGAATACAGCCAATGATGTGATGATTATAAATTTGGAAACACTAATCAAAGAACAAATGATGGCTGCCAAAGCCGGTATTACCACAATAAGATACCACCAACCACTTTTACCCACATCGTGCAGGCGACGTACACAGGCAGCAAGGAAATAGGGAAATAATATCGCGATGACAATAGACCATACTATCAAAATGGGAGTACCCTTGTAGGGAATTTCTGAGAAAATATAGTTGATGCTATGATAAAAAGCCCAAAAACACCAGAAATCTCTTCGGCGTGTTCGACCTTTATAGTCGGTTGAGTCTTTGAAAAATTGCTTCAACCACTTCATAAGTATCATACATTTTAGTTAATAAATCGATGTTTTCTGTTTAATTAATAATAACTTACAAATAAGTCGTTTGAACAGTTTGTGCCACAAAGATACACAATAATATCATAATAGCAAAGCTTTGCAAATATTTTTTCTCAGAGGCTGATGTTGTAGGCAGTCAGCTATGGTGCATATTTGTTGTAATCGCCGCTGTTTTGCATGGTTGGGAAGGGTAGGGGAACGGCCTTTCCGGGGTAGTGTGGAAGGGTTGGCTGTGGTGGCAGACGTTTGTTTGGAAAAAGGTGCGTCGGCTTGTAGTTTTGCTATGCTATATATGGCTGATTATGTGGTTTGTGGTAAGTTTTTGAAAATAAAATATGTATAAAAGTTGGCACGAACGAAGAAAATTTCGTAATTTTGGAGTTTCAAATTTTATACAGAAAAGAAAGGAAAGTGCATGAACTCAACTAAATACATATTCGTAACAGGTGGTGTAACCTCATCATTGGGAAAAGGAATTATATCTGCTTCGTTGGCAAGTTTGCTAAAAGCAAGAGGCTACTCTGTTACTATTCAGAAATTAGACCCTTATATAAACATCGACCCGGGTACGCTAAACCCTTACGAACATGGCGAATGCTACGTTACCGAAGATGGCGCCGAAACTGATTTGGATTTGGGACACTATGAACGTTTTACCAACGTTCCTACTTCGCAAGCCAACAATGTTACTACCGGTCGTATTTATCAGTCGGTGATAGACAAAGAACGTCGAGGAGAGTTCTTGGGTGGAACAGTACAGGTTATTCCACACATAACCAACGAAATCAAAGATCGTATCAAAGCTTTGGGCAACACTGGTAACTACGACTTTGTGATAACCGAGATAGGTGGTACAGTAGGCGATATAGAAAGTTATCCTTTCATCGAATCTGTAAGACAGTTGAAATGGTCGTTGGGCAAAAACTGTGTGGTACTACACCTTACATACATTCCTTATTTGGCTGCTGCCGGCGAGCTTAAAACCAAGCCTACACAGCACAGTGTTAAAGAATTGTTGCAACAGGGAGTTCAACCCGACGTGATAATATGCCGTACCGAAAAACCTCTTACCAAAGGTGTTCGCGACAAGATTGCTTTGTTTTGCAACATTGAAAGCGACTGCGTGATAGAAGACGGCGATGCAAGCACTATATACGAAGTGCCAATAAAAATGCACGAAGAAAAACTTGATGTACAAGTGTTGCGTAAACTTGACGTGCCTATCAAACGCGACATAGACCTTTCGCAATGGGAATCGTTCTTGTATAAATTGAAAAACCCTATCAACGAGATAACCATCGGTTTGGTAGGAAAATATGTAGAGTTGCAAGACGCATACAAATCGATAAGCGAGGCATTTATTCATGCCGGAGCTTCGCTACAATGCAAAGTGAACGTTAAAAGCATCCACTCTGAAACCGTTACCGAAGAAAACATGGATGAAAAACTATCGGGACTTAGCGGTATATTGGTAGCACCGGGCTTCGGAGCCAGAGGTATAGAAGGCAAGATATTGGCAGTAAAATATGCTCGCGAAAACAATATACCATTCTTTGGTATATGCTTGGGTATGCAATGTGCCGTTATCGAGTTTGCACGCAACGTGCTTGGCTATGCCGATGCTCATTCGGTAGAGATAATGCCAAACACTACTCACCCAGTCATCAATATGATGGAAGAGCAAAAGAATATTGCCAACATGGGCGGTACTATGCGTTTGGGAGCTTATCCTTGTAAGTTGGAAAAAGGTACCAAAGCCTACGAAATATACGGCTCGGAAAATATATCGGAACGTCATCGTCACCGCTACGAGTTCAACAACGAATACCTAGAACAATTCAAGGCTGCCGGTATGATACCATCGGGCTGCAACCCCGACACCAACTTGGTAGAGATAGTAGAAATACCAAATCATCCATTCTTTGTTGGTGCTCAATTCCACCCTGAATACAAGAGTACGGTGATGAACCCACACCCATTGTTTGTGGCATTTGTGAGAGCAGCTTCGAAAAGCAAATAAGAAAATCATACATATAATATATTATAGTATATAAAGACATAAAAGAAAATGACAGACCAAAACATAGCATACAAAGTTGCCGATATTAATCTTAAAGATTGGGGCAGAAAAGAACTAGACACAGCCGAAAAAGAAATGCCGGGTTTGATGGCATTGCGTAAAAAATACGGAACCGAAAAACCTTTGAACGGCGTTCGTATCATGGGCTCGTTGCACATGACTATACAAACTGCTGTGCTTATAGAAACGTTGAAAGAGTTGGGTGCCGACGTACGTTGGGCCAGCTGCAACATATTCTCGACCCAAGACCATGCTGCTGCTGCAATAGCTGCTACCGGTACTCCGGTGTTTGCATGGAAAGGCGAAACTTTGGAAGAATATTGGTGGTGTACAAACCAAGCTCTAACATTTCCCGGTGGCAAAGGTCCACAACTAATAGTTGACGATGGTGGCGACGCTACATTGCTTATCCACAAAGGTGTGGCTGTAGAAAATGACCCATCGTTGCTAGATAAAACTCCTGCCAATGCTGAAGAAGGTGTTATACTAAACACTCTACGTCAGGTGTACAACGAAAATCCTACCAAATGGCACGATATGCTTAAAGAACTACGCGGTGTGTCGGAAGAAACCACAACCGGTGTTCATCGTTTGTACCAAATGATGGAACGTGGCGAACTTCTTATTCCTGCCATCAACGTGAACGACTCGGTGACAAAATCGAAATTCGACAATCTTTATGGTTGTCGCGAATCGTTGGCCGACGGTATAAAACGTGCTACCGACGTTATGATAGCAGGAAAAGTAGTAGTGGTATGTGGCTATGGCGACGTGGGTAAAGGTTGTGCTCACTCTATGCGTACTTACGGTGCTCGAGTACTTGTTACCGAAATTGACCCTATATGTGCATTGCAAGCTGCCATGGAAGGTTTTGAAGTGACAACACTACAAGACGCTTTGAAAGAAGGAAACATATATGTTACCACCACAGGTAACTGCGACGTTATAACTGCCGAAGATATTGCAAACATGAAAGACGAAGCCATAGTATGTAATATCGGACACTTCGACAACGAAATACAAGTGGAACGCCTTGAAAAATGGGAAGGAATAAAGAAGATAAACATCAAACCTCAAGTGGATAAATATATCTTCCCCGACGGACACTGCATATACCTATTGGCCGAAGGTCGTTTGGTGAACCTTGGTTGTGCTACAGGACACCCATCGTTTGTGATGAGCAACTCGTTTACAAACCAAACATTGGCTCAGATAGAGTTATGGCAAAAACAATACGAAGTGGGAGTATACCGTTTGCCTAAACATTTGGACGAAGAGGTGGCTCGCTTGCACTTGGAACAAATTGGTGTGAAACTTACCAAGCTAACCCAAAAACAGGCCGACTATATCGGAGTGCCTGTAGAAGGACCATACAAAGCCGATCACTATCGCTACTAACAGATACAGGCGATTTATAATATAACAAAGAATATAGAAACCAAGCAGAAACATACACATGTTTATTGTTTCTGTTTGGTTTGTTTCGGCCCCGTAGCTTAGCTGAATAGAGCGTCAGATTCCGGTTCTGAAGGTCGGGGGTTTGAATCCCTCCGGGGTCACAACGATAGCACTAACTAAAACGAAATATAATAAAAGCCAACTGATTAGTTGGCTTTTTGCTCCTACCACCTACGTCGGAAATGGTGGAATAGACTACAAAAGAACGGAAGAACCCAAAAGGTCTTCAGAAAAGAAACATTTATACAGTAACACATTAATATACGCATATATAACTATGGATAGTATCGCAAAGAAAGTAGGTAAACACAAACGAATATCTTACGACGACGCTTTTGCCATCAACGGCAAAACGCCACCACAAGCGTTGGAGTTGGAAGAGTCGGTATTGGGAGCGTTGATGCTCGACCAAAACGCCTTGACCAATACCATCGAGATAATAAAGCCCGAATATTTTTACAAACCCGAACACCAAACTATATTCAAGGCTATCGTAGGATTGTTCGAAAAGTCGCAACCCGTCGATATACTTACCGTAGTGGATGCGTTGAGAAGTGCCGGCGAACTGGAATTGGCCGGTGGTGCATACTATGTGTCGCAGCTTACAAACCGTGTGGTGTCGGCAGCACATATCGAATACCACGCCCGTATACTTTCCGAAAAGTTTATACAACGAGAACTTATACGCGTTTCGACTGAAACGTTGACCGAGTCGTACGACGAAACTACCGATGTTATCGACTTGCTGGACAAGACCGAACAACGCCTGATGGATATTACCGAAAACAACTTTCGCCGCGACTATTCGAGCATGAGCTCCATTATGAAGGTTGCCTACGACCAGATAGAAAAATCGCAGGCCAACGAGAGCGGTGTGAGCGGTATTCCTACAGGATTTATCGAGTTGGACCGTGCCACAGCAGGATTCCAACGCGGTACGCTTATCATCTTGGCAGCACGTCCTGCTATGGGTAAGACGGCTTTTGCATTGTCGTTGGCAAAGAATATGGCTTTGGATTTCGACAAGCCCGTGGCTTTCTTCTCGCTGGAAATGACTGCCGTAGAGTTGGCTATGCGTCTTATATCCAGCGAATCGGAGATAAAATCGGAAAAGTTCAAAAAAGGTGGATTGGAAGAGTGGGAAAAACAACAGCTGTACATGAAAACAGAACGCCTGAACAAGGCTCCGATATATATCGACGACACACCACAGCTGACTATTTTCGAGTTGCGTGCAAAATGTCGTCGTCTGAAACAACGCTACGGCATAGAGATGGTGTTTATCGACTATTTGCAGCTTATGCATGGCGGATCCGAGAGCAAAGGCGGAAACCGCGAACAGGAAATCAGTACCATATCGCGCCAGTTGAAGGCTTTGTCGAAGGAGTTGAACATTCCTATATTGGCACTTTCGCAGCTTAGCCGTGCCGTAGAAACTCGTGGCGGCGACAAGCGTCCGCAGTTGTCAGACCTTCGCGAATCGGGTGCAATAGAGCAGGATGCCGATATCGTAATGTTTATATATCGTCCCGAATACTATAATATAGACAGCGACGAAAAGGGTAGCACTTTGGGAAAAGCCGACATTATATTGGCTAAGCACCGTAGTGGATCGACCGATACGATACGTTTGAGGTTTATCAAAAACTTTACTCGTTTCGAGAACGACACTTTCGAAATAGAGAATATGAACACTGGATTTGCTCCGAACGAAAACTTCGACGGTGGTGGCATGCCTAGTCAGACATTCGAGTCGAAAATGAATGCCGACCAGGATGTGCCTTTTTAAAAAAAGACTTCAAAATCATAGATATATCGAAAAAAAATAGTAATTTTGCACTTTAAAATACTTGAAGATGTTAGAGAAATTAGAAGCTATAAATATTCGTTTTCAGGAACTTGAACAAGAAATGAATAATCCCGACATAATGTCGGATATGAAACGTTTTGTAAAACTAAACAAAGATTATAAAGACCTACAACCTGTTATAGTTGCCTACAAAGAATATAAAGATGTGTTGGGCAACATAGCCAATTGTAAAGAAATTCTTTCGACAGAAAAAGACGAAGAGTTTCGCGAAATGGCTAAATTGGAACTTTCCGAACTTACTACTCGCCGCGAGCAAATGGAAGAAGATATTCGTTTGATGCTTATACCTGCCGACCCACAAGATGGTAAAAATGCTGTTGTGGAAATACGCGGTGGTACCGGTGGCGACGAAGCAAGCATATTTGCCGGCGACCTTTACAGAATGTATACCCACTACTGCGAAAAGAAAAACTGGAAAGTGGAAGTGGTGGACTATACCGAAGGTACTGCAGGTGGATACAAAGAAATAGTGTTCAACGTGATAGGCGAAAACGTATATGGTCAGTTGAAATACGAATCGGGTGTACACCGTGTGCAACGTGTGCCACAAACCGAAACACAGGGCCGTGTGCATACATCGGCAGCATCGGTGGTGGTGCTTCCCGAAGCCGAAGAGTTCGACGTAGAACTTAAACAATCGGATATCCGCAAGGACACATTCTGTTCGTCGGGTCCGGGAGGTCAGTCGGTAAATACTACTTACTCGGCTATACGTCTTACCCACATTCCTACAGGTATAGTGGTGTCGTGCCAAGACCAAAAGTCGCAAATCAAAAACTTGGAAAAAGCGATGGTGGTGTTGCGTACTCGTTTGTTCGAAATGGAGTACAACAAATACTTGGAAGAAATGTCGTCGAAACGTAAAACTATGGTGTCGACAGGCGACCGTTCGGCAAAAGTTCGTACATACAACTATCCTCAAAGCCGTGTTACCGACCACCGTATAGGCTACACCATGTACAACCTTTCGGCATATATGGACGGTGATATACAAGACCTTATAGATGCTTTGCAACTTGCAGAAAATGCAGAACGCTTGAAAGAAGCTGTAGGTTGATAACCTAGAAGATATAATAATACTTATATATACCACTTTGTGTGTAGTGTCGATAAAATTGGCCTATGCACAAAGTTTTTTTTGTTTTTGAGGGCTTCGCTGTCGCTTCGCAGACTTGTGCTTCGCTATCGCTTCGCAGACTAAGGGCAAAAGTATAGAAAGTATAGAAAGTAGAGAAGGTATAGAAAGTATAGAAAGTATAGAAAGGCTGTGAGCTACGAGTCATGAGTTATGAGCCGGCTTCGCCCTATCCGTGATTCCGTAGTTCCGTTAATCCATAATTCCGTGATTCCGTAAATCCGGCTACTGCTCTCCCTTTTGTCTTACGACTTTCGTCTTTTGACAGCGAAGCTCAATTTCCGTGATTCCGTAATTCCATAGTTCCATAATTCCGGCTACTGCCCTCCATTTTGTCTTACGACATTTGTCTTTTGTCGGCATAGCCACCGCGAAGCTACAACCGGCTGCTGCTCTCCATTTTGTCTTACGACTTTCGTCTTTTGACAGCAAAGCTCAATTTCCGTGATTCCGTAATTTCGGCGTAGCCTCAGTCTGTTTGAAATGTTAAACTAGAAATGCTCAATTCTTAAATTTTTGCTCTTTCTGAGAGTATGAAATATATGCCTGTTGGGACTCTCTGAAAAATGACCCGCCCCTAAATTGATTTTCACCCGGGGTATTTTTAATTTTACCCCGCCCCTAAATGAATTTTACCCCGCCCTATTTTTTAGTCGTTCCCGGATATGGTGTAAAAGGGAGTGATATGTGTGTTTAATATTTTGATTAATAATTTATTATCTTTTTTGATGTTGCTTGTGACACTCATCGCTAAAGCATAGGATTTGATGCTTGATAGAAGTTTTTGAATTGTTAAAAATGCCCGTGTTAAAAATTCTTTAAATTGTTAAAAAGTACTCTGTTTGTTAGTTGGATATCTTTTTGATAATAGACTTTGAGTGCTGAGCAATGAGTGGGGCGGCAGCCGGAACTGCGGAATAAGGGTATAGAGAGTATGGAGAGTATAGAGAGTATAGAGAGTATAGAGGGTATAGAGGGTATAGAGGGTTTCTCTATCTTCTCTACTTTCTGTACTTTTAAAGGACAACGGACTTTGGCTACGCCAAGACTACAAGACAACTAGTCAACGAGACCTTGGCTGTGCCAGACAACAAGACAACGAGTCTACGAGACAAGTAGTAGGGCGGTGGTTGGAATCACGGAATAAGGGTATAGAGGGTATAGAGGGTATAGAGGGTATAGAGGGTATAGAGGGTATAGAGGGTATAGAGAGTCTCTCTACTTTCTGTACCTTTCTATACCTTTTTTGTCCTTTGCCTTTTGCCTTTCGTCGTTAGTCGGCGAAGCGACAGCGAATCCGGCTCAAAGCTCGTAGCTTGTTGCTCACAGCTAATCCGTCTGCGAAGCGATAGCGAAGTCCTGACCAACTTATATTTTAATGAGTTCTTGGATATCAGCAGAAAAGTTTGTACCTTTGCAATAATAAATATATATAGATATGCAATTTATAAATCCCTTATATTTAATAGGTTTGCTAGCGGTGGTAATACCTATACTTGTACACCTTTTCAATTTTAGGCGCTACAAGAAAGTATACTTCAGCAATGTGGCAATGTTGCAACAGCTACAAAGTCAAAACAAGAAGCAATCTCAGTTGAAGCATAGGTTAATATTGTTGTGTAGGCTTTTGGCTGTCGTGTTTATAGTGTTGGTATTTGCACGTCCGGTGTTGGTAGACGATGATAAGGCTGTGAATACGGGAGGGGTGTCGTATGTGAGTGTGTATCTTGACAACTCGTTCAGCATGGAAAACACCGCTACATCGGGAACACTGCTCGACGCTGCCAAACGCAAAGCCTACGAGATAGCCGATGCTTACAAGCCGTCGGACTATATGCAGCTTATAACAAACGATATAGAGCCACGACATTTTAGATTCCTATCGCCACAGGAGTTTAAAAACATGGTAGACGAAGTGGAGATATCTGCTGCTTCCGAACAAATATCAGGTATGTTGGAAAAGCAGTACAACTATTTGAACTCTAACGCATACAACGGGGAAAAACGAGTATATGTGGTGTCGGATTTTCAGACGTCGTTAAATAGTTTTGAGAATTACCCTACCGACGAAGAAATATCGACGGTGTTGGTTCCATTGCAGTCGCAACAAATAGCCAATATATATACAGACAGTGTGGCGTTGAGTACTCCGTTTTTGCACCGTGGTGCTGTTGTAGTGGCAAATGTGTGGGTGAAAAACACAGGAGCGTCGGCAGTAGAGAAAGTGCCTGTGAAACTTTTTGTAAACGACAAGCAACGTGCATTGGCATCGGCCGATATACCGGCAAACAGCACACAGGTAGTACCCTTGACGTTTACGATAGACGACGGAGAACATCTGGCTTGCAGGGTGGAAACCAGCGACTATCCGATAGTGTACGACGATAAGTTCTACTTCAGCATCAACGTAAGGAAGCAGACACGGGTGCTGATGATAAACAACAAATCGGAAAACAAGTATTTGAATATGTTGTTTGATACCGATTCGGCTTTCGTTGTAGAAAATCAGTATGCAAAAGCTATAGACTACGACGAGATAGGAAGTTTTGATATGGTGTTGCTCAACGAGTTGGAAGTGTTGCCAAGCGGATTGGTACAAAATCTTACTGCTTTTTGCAACGAGGGAGGCAGTATTGTGGTGGTGCCGTCGGACAATGCCGATATGCAATCGTATGCCGCTGCTTCTCGGGAATGGAAAATGCCGATACTGTCGGGACTGCAACAGGCAGCACCACTGAAGGGTCGCGACATAAATGTAGAGCACAGGCTGTACGACGGGGTGTTCGAGAATCGTAAAACAAACGATATGGAAACACTGACTGTGCACAAGTATTTCAAGACACAGTACGATGCAAACACTATAAAGGAAAGCTTGATACAATTGGAGAACGGAGATGATTTTCTGTGTGTTACTCCAATGGGTAAAGGTAGCGTATACTTGTTTTCTACAGCCATGCAGCCCTCCAATACCGACTTTGTAAAGCAGGCGTTGTTTGTGCCTACGTTGTACAATATGGCATTGTATAGCAGTCCGTTGTCGATATTGTATCAAATCATGGCTCCAATCAACAGTATAGAACTTGCACATCCTATTGTAGGCGACAAAGTGATACCTAAGTTGGTGAAAGATGATGATGGATTTGAGATAATACCCGAGCTGAAAAAACAGGGCGATAATATGTATATAAGTGTTCACAATCAGGTGAAAACAGCCGGTAGTTATACCTTGACTATAGAAGGAAAAGGAGTAGAGTCGATGTCGTTTAACCACGACAGAAGCGAGTCGGTGATGGAGTTTGCCACAGCGGGTACCATAAAAAAAGAGATAGAAAACTACAATCTGAACAACTATAAGGTGGTAGAAAACATAGACAAGCCACTGTCTGCATTGATAGCAGCCGAGAGTGATGGCGTGCAGCTGTGGAAGCTGTGTTTGGTGATAGCTCTACTCTCGCTACTGGCAGAAATGCTTATAGTAAGACTTTGGAAATAGCATAGTAAATAACTGAAAATATAATAAATAACCAATATAAAAAATATGAAAATATTACATACCTCTGATTGGCATATAGGAAAGAAGCTATTGGATAAAGAACGTTTTGACGAACAGCAAAGCGTAATGGAAGAAATAATAGACATAGCCAATCGCGAAGCCGTAGATATGGTGATAGTGGCCGGTGATTTGTTTGACACCTACATGCCGTCGAGCAGTGCACAGCGTTTGTTGTACACCACATTGTATCGCTTGTCGGAAAATGGGACAAGGGCAGTAGTCTGCATAGCCGGAAACCATGACAGTCCTGAACGTGTAGAAAGTCCTGAAGCATTGGCCGATGTGTCGGGGATATTTTTGTTGGGCTATCCCAATACAAAGATAGAGGAGTTGGAAACAACCGGCAATATAAAGGTGACCAAGGTTGACGAGGGTTTTATGGAATTGAGGTTGCCTAATGTGGACTATCCTGTGCGTATGATATATACACCATTTGCAAATCAGGAACGATTACGTAAGCTGTTCGAGATGGACGATAAGGAAGCACAGCTCCGCGACGAATTGCAACGACGTTGGACACATTTGGCAGACACTTATTGCACCGACGGCGAAGGAGTAAATTTGCTTGCAACACACTTGTTTGTGATAAAAGATTCGACCGACAATACCTCTGAACCCGACGATGAAAACTCTATAAACGTAGGAGGAACATCGGCTATATATGTAGATAATTTTCCTGCAGAAATACAATATGTTGCTTTAGGCCATTTGCATAGATGCTTTAAGGTGGGAGATCGCAATATATGGTATAGCGGAAGTCCGTTGGAATATAGTTTTGCAGAAAGCGAACAGGAAAAGTATGTTCTTGTTTCGACCATCGAACCCAACCAAGAGCCTGCTACAAAGAAAGTGCCATTGACAAGTGGCCGACGATTGGTGACGGGGGTGTTTGAAAGTGTTGACGATGCTAAGCAATGGCTGCTGGAACACCGGGATATGTGGGTGGATATGACACTGAAAACCGACAACTACCTTACCGCCACAGAGGTGAAAGAGCTACATCAGCTGCACGACAAAATATTGATATTGCGTCCGGTGGTGAAAACAGAAAGCTACGAAAGCCAAAGCGGCGAAAAGATAGAAGAGCTGATAAAAGACAAGGATGCATTGTTTGTAAGCTTTTTTAAGCAAAGAAACAAAGGTGTAGAGCCTAACGAAGAAATAATGGATTTGTTTCACGAAATATTGTCAAAATAAAAAAGTTATGATACCATTGAAACTTACGATATCGGGGATATATTCGTATCGCAGCAAGCAGGAAATTGATTTCAGAACCTTGGCAGCCAACAATATGTTTGGTATTTTTGGAGCCGTAGGCAGTGGAAAATCCACTATATTGGATGCAATAACTTATGCATTGTATGGTCGGGTAGACCGTTTGGGGCAAAAGGAAAGAGTAAACTTTAATATGATGAATCTGAGCTCGAACACTATGGAGATAGATTTCGAGTTTATGGTAGGGGATAAAGAATATAGGTCGTATGTATCAACACGCAGAAATGGGAAAAATTACGACGAAGTAATAAAAAGTTATTCTACATTTTCCCAAAAGATAGATGGTAAGTGGGTGCCTATCGATTTGGATGAAAATCCGGATGCCATAGAGCAGGTCGTGGGCTTGTCCTACGAAAACTTTTCGAAGGTTATAGTTATACCACAGGGAAAGTTTAGAGAGTTTTTGAGCATGACAAGTGCCAAAAGAACAGAGATGTTGGCCGAGTTGTTTCCTGAACTAAATAAGTATGATTTGTCTGACAAGACATCGAAATTGTTGTTCGAAAACACCAATGCAAAAACATCGATAGAGGGGCAATTGAAAGGGCTGGAAAATGTGACAGAAGAGAATATTGAAGCACGCAAAGCCGATTTGGTACAGATAGAAACACAGCTTAATGATATAAAACCCAATATAGAAGCCGGCAAAAAGCAAAAGGCCGAAATGGAGGAATTGAAAACCGACACTGCCGAGTTGTCTCGTAATGAAAGGGAATGGGAGACACTGCAAAATGAGAAAAATATAAAAGCGGCCCAAGAGAAAGAGCTAAAACAGTATACCAAGTGTTTGCAAGATTTTGGAAAAGATATAGCAAACAGACTGACAAAAAAACAACAGCTGGAGCAAACCACACATTTTTTGGCAGATAAAGAAGTGGGCTACAAACAGCAGGAAACTATAGTAGATAGAACAAAGTCGGCTTTTGAAGAGTGTGCCGAAAAATATAAAAACAGAGACCAATACGCCAATAAACAAACTAGTTTGACCAAGATACACGAGGTTAGGAATTTGGAACGAGAAAAACAAAAAGCTGAAGTTGAACTGGAAAAATTGAATGTCGAACTGAGAGCCATAGATGTAGATATACAAAGGATAGAAGTAGAACAAAAGAACGCCGAAAAAGAAAAAAATGAACTAACTGTCATGCCGGCAGATATTGTTGCAGGTATGCAAAATTGGTATTTGACCAATGATAATAAGAACAGAGAGTTGCTAAAAAAGACAGCAGACTTGCAAGAACAACGCACCGAGGTAGATAATTTGAACAAGACGTTGGTTTCGCTATGCTTGAGGAAAGATTATTTGCAAGGTTGCAATCCCACACTGAAAGACATAAAAAGTCGGATATGCGAAACGATAAAAAAATTGGAAGAAGCCAAAGAAGATAATGAGCAGATGCTGCATAAGTTGGAGGTGCAGGAAAAACTTCACGAATATTCGTCAAATCTGCAGGAAGGCGAACCATGTCCTCTATGTGGCAGTGTGCATCACCCTAATGTTATATCAGTTACACAAAAGCCTGAAATAGATAAGCTAAAAGATAAGAGAATCAAACTGAAAGAAGATTTGAAAAACATCACCGAAAATGGTCTGTATTGGGTAGAAACAGAAATTCAAAGAGAAACTACACGCAATGAGTCTATTGAAAAAATATCTAACGAGATAAAAAAAATAGAAAATGATATAACTGAGCATAAAGAGCTTTTTGAATGGGAAAGCTATGGCTTTTCTGTATCGGATGCCAACTACAAAGAAAAGCTTAAAATAGAGTGTGATAAGCAAAACAAATACAATAATTTGCAAAATACTATATTGGAGCTAAGCGGCGAGTTGGCAAAAAAACGAAATGAAAAGGAATCCAAACAATCGGCAAAAGCGAATTTGGAAAGAGATAAAATAGCACCGACCGAAACAGAACTGAAATTGAAGTATAATGAAATAGGAGACGAATTGTTGGAAAGCTACAAAACAACGTCTGACAAGGATATTTTGCTAGAGATAGAAAAATTGACGACCCTGTTGAAAGAGATAGAAGACAAATACGAAGAGCTGAACGAACAATGTAAAGTAGAGCAAGGAAAATTGGATACACTGCGAGGTGAAAAAAATACTTTGGAACAACAAAAGGTTGCACAAACCAAAGAACTTACAGAAATAGAGCAAGCCATATTGAACAAAATATCGGGCGAAGGATATACCTCGATAGCAGATATAGAACAAGTGCTAAACAAACATCTGGATACAGAAACAATACAAAACGAGATAGACGAATTTAAAGAACGACAAGTGTCGATATATGCGGCAATACAAAAGCTGAAAGAGAAAATAGGCGACAAAAAATACAATTCGGAAGAGCATGCACAGATAGAAATACGGCTTAACGAACTTGAAAGAAAGGAAAAGACACTGTTTACAGAAAAAGGAGCGGTAGAAAAAGAAATAGCAGATTTGACCGACAAGTTGAAAACAAAGACAGACTTGGAACAACAAGTGGAAAAACTACAGCTACGCGAAGATAACCTAAATGTGTTATTAAAACTTTTCAAGGGTAAGAAATTTATGGAATATGTGTCTACCATGTATTTGGAAAATCTGGTGCGAAGTGCCAACGAACGTTTCAAAAAAATGACACGTCAGCAACTAGAATTGGTGCTGGGCGAAGCTCAAGAATTTAAGATAAGAGATTATTTAAACGCCGGAAATTGTAGGGCGATAAATACTCTTAGTGGTGGTCAAATATTCCAAGCATCGTTGTCGTTGGCATTGGCTTTGGTGGATAATATACACTGTTTTGCCAACGATAATAAGAAATTCTTCTTTCTAGACGAAGGTTTTGGAACCCAAGATAAAGATAGCTTGGCTATAGTGCTTGAAACCCTCAGAATGCTACAAAAAGAAAACAGAATAGTAGGGGTGATAAGTCATGTGGAAGAACTGAAACAAAATATTCCTAATTTTATAACTGTAAAACGTTCTGAACAAGAAGGTAGTGTGATAGAATGTTAAACTAAGAAAAGCTACAAAGATGGAGAATATATTAGAAAGATTTTTGCGATATGTGGCTATCGACACACAATCTGACGATAGATGTGAATGTCAACCCAGCACAGCCAAGCAATTTGATTTGCAGAAATTGTTGCAAGCCGAATTGCAAGCCATGGGTATATCTGCCGAAGTGGATGAATATGGCTATCTGATGGCTGCCATACCATCCAATACCGATAAAAAGGTGGATAGTATAGGCTTTATAGCACATGTGGATACCTCGCCTGACTGTTCGGGAAAGGATGTAAAACCACAGATAGTAGAAAACTATAATGGTGAAGATATTGTACTTAATGCTGAAAGGAATATAATATTGTCGGTAGATAAATTTCCC
Organism: Bacteroidales bacterium; assembly: GCA_017561155.1. GTDB lineage: Bacteria > Bacteroidota > Bacteroidia > Bacteroidales > P3 > HGM05376. The sequence continues at coordinate 43,209 of JAFZDP010000033.1, forward strand.
GAACTGAAACAGTATCATGGAAAAACTATCATAACCACCGATGGAACTACACTATTGGGTGCCGACGACAAAGCCGGTGTTGCTGCCATAATGTATGCTGTAGAATATCTGCAAAGCAATCCGAATATCAAACATGGCGATATAAAAATAGCTTTCACTCCCGACGAGGAAGTGGGGCGTGGCACAGAACATTTCGACGTGGAAAAGTTCGGAGCAAAATATGCCTACACTATCGATGGCGGCGAAATAGGTGAACTGGAGTACGAAAACTTTAATGCAGCGTCTGCCGATATAACGATAGTAGGCGAGGGAATACATCCCGGATATGCCAAAGATAAAATGATTAATGCCTTGTCTGTAGCCATAGAGATTGATAATAGTTTGCCAAAAAAAGAACGTCCGCAACATACCGAAGGCTATGAGGGATTTTACCATTTGGTAGAACTATCGGGCGAAACAGAGAATGTTACTATGAAGTATATAATACGAGATCATGATATGGTGGCATTTGAGGCTAGGAAAAAAACTATGCAACAAGTGGTAGACAACCTGAACACCATTTATGGCGGAAACAGAATAAAGCTGACGATAAAGGACAGCTACTACAATATGAAAGAAAAAGTAGAGCCGCATTATCACATAGTAGAAAAAGCTATAAAAGCTATGCAGCAATGTGGTGTAGAAGCCAAAGTGAAACCTATCAGAGGCGGAACCGATGGCGCTACATTGTCGTATAAAGGTTTGCCTTGTCCAAATATTTTTGCAGGCGGACACAATTTTCATGGAAAATACGAGTATTTACCACTAGAGAGTATGCAAAAAGCATCGGAAGTAATACTTGCCATAATACAACTTTTTATCGAAGAAAATAACAACAAAAACTAATACAACAATGAATAAAACGATACCAATAGTGTTGCTTACAGGTTACCTTGGAAGCGGAAAAACTACGTTGATAAACCATATACTATCCAATACAAAGGGAATAAAATTTGCTGTGATAGTTAACGATATAGGCGAGGTTAATATAGATTCTACACTGATAGAAAAAGGCGGGGTGGTAAACCAAAACGACGACAGCTTGATAGCACTCCAAAATGGATGTATATGCTGTAGCTTGAAAACCGACTTGGTGAAACAAGTACAAGATATAGCTAATACAAACAAGTTTGACTACATAGCAATAGAAGCAAGCGGAATATGTGAACCCGAACCAATAGCACAAACTTTGTTGGCTATACAACGGACAAGTCAACGCTATTATAATTTTGAAATGTGTAGGTTGGATTGTGTGGTGTCGGTAACAGATGCTCTACGTTTGAAAACAGAATTTGGCTGTGGCGAGGATTTGACAAATTCGGAGATAGAAGATACCGATATAGAAAATCTGATAGTACAACAATTGGAATTTTGCAACATAGTGTTGCTAAACAAAGTCGATGAGGTTACTGCTGATGAGAAAGAACAGATAAAAAGAATAATACACACATTGAATTCGTCGGCGAAGATAATAGAAACCAACTATGCCCAAGTGGATATAAACGAGATATTAAACACTCAACTATTCGATTTCAACAAAACTGTTCTTGCAGCCAAATGGATACAAGAGATAGAACGTCCACTTACTCCGCAAGAAGAATACGAAGGTCGACGTCATCACCATCATCACGACGAACATCACCACGACGAAGAGCATCATCATGAACACCATCATCATCACCATGATGAACATCACCACGACGAACATTGTACTTGCAGCTGTTGCTCTCATCATCACGATGACGAACATCATCATCACCAACATGGCGACGAGTATGGTATAAGCACATTTGTATACTACAGAAGGTGTGCATTCGATTTTCCAAAATTCGATGCATTTGTGTCTGGCAAATGGGACAAGAGTATAATACGTTCGAAAGGTGTTTGCTATTTTGCCCAAAATCCCGAAATGTCGTATTTGTTCGAGCAGGCAGGTGTTCAAAAAGGATTGAAAGAGGCCGGCTTGTGGCTTTGTACTGCCGGCGAAGAAGAGTTGAAAAATATGATGGCAGAAGACCCTTCGATACTTAGAGATTGGGACGATGAGCATGGCGACAAAATGATAAAGATAGTAATAATAGGTCGATATATGGATAAAGACGCGATAGTGAATGCATTAGACGCATGCCTGTCGTAAATTGCACAGTGTCGGTTATCGGTTTCTAATTGTATTATAAACAACGGAGGACGGTAGCCGACACATTGCTTTATGGCAAGCCGATTTTTAAAACCTACCTACAATCACCCCAAAATTTTAATGATAGACTTGTTTTCTTTTTGATGTTTTTTAATAAATTTTCATACACTAAAAAACACATTCCATCGTTATGAAAAGACCTTTAAAGAGGTGTTCGGAGAAGATTCCAATCTTCTTTTGAGAACATTGGAGTCTTCTCCGGAGAACATTGGAGTCTTCTCCAGAGAAGATTGGAGTCTTCTCGAAGGAAGATTACAATGCTTGAAAATCAAGCATTTATGATTTGAGAAAAAACTCCGAGAACATCACTCTTTGAAAGGTAAGTATCTTTAGTTATTAACCAATAATATTTAAGACTATGGCTTTTTATTCAAAAAAGTATGTAAAGCTTACCGAAAAATGGATACCCGTATCCAAAACCGTAAGTTGCTACGATGCCAAGCGTTTGGCAAAAGACATTGAAAAGGAAAGCACCGTAAGCCAAACCGATGTAATGGCAGTGCTAAATGCAATTCCCACAGTGATGACACGCTATTTGGCCGAGGGACATTCGGTGAAATTAGATGGGATAGGCTCGTTTTTCTTAACCTTCGAGTGCAAGAAAACCGGTGTGGACACTCCGGAAGAAGTGTCGATGGACCAAGTGACTAACATCAAGGTTCAGTTTCGTCCGGCTATGAAAGGCGGAAGTATGAAAGGCAAATTCAACAACACTCTTATCGCCGACGATATAGAGTGGACCTATCTGCCATCAACCAAGGGCGAGAGCTTCGACGACGATGCAGAGGAAAACGAAGGCACAAACAACGAGCAAGGCACCCAAGGCGGAAACAATTCCGGTGACGGTGGCTTTGAAGGCTGATGAAGTACAATAATATAGACGCTGTTGTCGGCGTCTATATTATTTTTAAACTGAAGAACCAATCCATTAACAAACAAAAATACAAATAAAAATGAAAAAGACATTTAAAAGATTGGCTTGTATGGCAATGGTGGCAAGCCTTGGAGTAGGTGCAATAATGGCACAAGACACACAAACAACAAACACCGACAGCAAAAAAGTAGAATATTCAATTCATCTTGGTGCCAGCACGCCACTTGGAAGTTTTGGACAGGCTCCGTCACATGGGTTTCCGGTTGATTTGTTTCACACAAAACTTTCATGGAATGATGATATAACTTATGGCGATGCCGATTTCGTTGGTGCAAACATAGGAGTAAAAGCCAAATACAATATATCGGGGCTAAAAGGTTTAGGCATAATAGCTACTGCCGATGTATTGTTTAATACCGCCGGCGATTTTGATATAAAAGAAGTAGATGAATCAGATGCTCATCTAGATGAATATTTTTACTCTACCTATATCAATATTCCGGTAATGGTTGGTGCAAACTACAACTATGCAATAAATGATAAAGTAAGCATTTGGGGTGAAGCAGCCATAGGTGCAAACCTTAGAATAATCACTTCTGATATTTTTGATCACAAGAGATCAAACGGCATAGACACAAAAGATTATACTGAAATAAACTATGACAATTGCTTTACATTGGGATTTCAAGCAGGATTAGGCGTTAAGCTAAAGAATAAATACAGCATAGGATTGCATTATTACAACTTGGGCAACAAAGCTGTAACTGAAAAATATACACAAATAACAGACTATACTAGTGTAATTGGAAATTATTATTATGTGAATATAATAGACGAACCACATACAAAACCACCATTAAAAACCACAATGTTGTTGATACGTTTTGGCTATCACTTCTAAGGGATAATTAATAATACAAAAAAAGGCGGAGCACACAAGTGTTTCGCCTTTTTTTGTATACTATTGTTGGTTGTCCTACACGAACAAGATGATACACTGAACTTCGATACCCGATAAGTACCAATAATAAATGAACTTTTCGACGATAAAAAATAGTTTGAAAATATTTTTTCGTATGTTAGATATTTTTCGTATCTTTGTGGCTCAAAAACAGAAATCAATATGAAAAAAAATAGATACATAATAGCGGTTTTGGCAGTGCTTGTATTGGCCATGCAGCAAGTGTATGCTCACAAAAAACACGATACTATCGGAGTAGGGCAGAATGTTCGTTTTGTTGAGAATAAAACACAGTGGGATAGTAATATATACTTCAGATCGTCTTTGATCGATGCTACATTGTTCTACGAAAAAGGATGCTTTACAATATTGCTTGCCGACCCTAAAAATCCAACGGGAAAAAGTCCGGAAATAGATAAAAACAGAAATAAAACTTGCAAATTTCATGCTTATAAAGTGCATTTTGTAGGTTCTGATACAAAGAAAATACAAGGAGAAAATCGTCAAACGTACTACGAAAACTACTATATTGGAAACAATCCTGCTAAATGGAGTTCGAATGTTGGAGTGTTTGAAAATATATGCTACAACAATTTATATGCCAATATAGATATGAAGGTGTATGGTCAGCAACATCAATTGAAATACGATTTTGTGGTGTATCCGCAAGGCAATCCCAACGATATAGCACTAAGATACGAGGGTGTAGATGGTTTGCAGCTAAAAAATGGCAATATCGTAATAAAGACCTCTATCACAAACATAGTAGAGCTTAAGCCTTATGCCTACCAAATAGTGAACGACAAAGAACAAGAAGTTCTATGTAATTACAAATTAGACAAAGAAGATAATACCATACGTTTTGAAGTTGGGAATTACGATTCTACTTTGCCGTTGGTTATAGACCCTGTGTTGATTTTCAGTACCTACACAGGTAGTGTAGCCGACAACTGGGGTACCACAGCCACCTATGATGTGTATGGCAACACCTATAGCAGCGGCTTGGTATTTGGCACCGGTTATCCTACACAAATAGGTGCTATGGACGTTTCCTTTAACGGCAACGCCGATGTGGGAATATTCAAGTTGAATTCGATAGGTAATGTAAGGGTATATGCCACCTATTTGGGCGGTTCTAATGCCGATATGCCGCATAGTATGTATGTGAACGAGTTTCAAGAGTTGGTAATAATGGGTACTACAGGTAGTGTCAATTTCCCTACCACAGCAAATGCCTACGATACAAGTTTTAATGGTGGAACACCAATAAATTATTTAGGACTAAATGGGTCTACAGCAACGATAAATTTCCCCAATGGGTCGGATATATTTGTATCTAGACTTAGTGTCGATGGAACACAATTGGCGGCTTCGACCTACGTGGGGGGTACTGCCAACGATGGTTTGAATTATAAAAGAAGTTTTTCAAATAATAATTACGACATTATTTTTGGCGGCAACGATTCGTTGTACTGCAACTATGGCGATGGTGCAAGAGGAGAGTTGATAACCGACGATTTGAACAACATATATGTGGGTACATGTACCTTTTCGTACAATTTTCCTACAACATCGGGCTGTTTTCAGCCGAACTATGGAGGTAAACAAGACGGCGTGGTGTTTAAACTAGACTACAACCTAAGCAATATGCTATGGAGCAGCTATATTGGCGGCAGCAACGACGATGCTGTTTTCTCGATAGATACCGACAAGGACTATAATTTGGTAGTGGCAGGGGGTACAAACTCCAACAATTTTGTTACCACGGCAGATGCTTACAACACAACTTATCAAGGCGGACGAGCCGATTGTTTTATAAGCAAGATAAGCTACAATGGTAGTCGGCTTATGAATTCGACATTCTTTGGCAGCGACTCTACCGATCAGGCTTATTTCGTAAGAGTGTCTAAAGATAACGATGTATATATATTCGGACAAACAAAAGCCTATGGCAGCACTTTGATACATAATGCCCACTACAATACGCCTAATAGTGGACAATTGTTGGCACGTTTCGGATCTGATTTGGATACGCTGATATGGAGTACCGTGTTTGGAACAGGCAGTGGAAAACCCAATATAAGTCCTACCGCTTTTGCTGTGGATATATGCAACAAGGTGTATTGTGCAGGGTGGGGGCGAGAATTTGGCGGATATAGAATAAACAACCAAGTAATACAATGGAACACCGTAGGTACTGCCGGAATGCAAACTTCGTTACATGCCATACAAAGTCAAACCGACGGACAGGATTTTTATATTATGGTCCTCAACGACGATGCTTCGGTGATGGAATATGCAACATTCTTTGGCGAGCTGCATTTAACTTCCAGCGATGGCGGTGGCGACCACGTTGATGGTGGTACCAGTCGTTTCGACAGACAAGGAAATCTTTATCAATCGGTATGTGCCAGCTGTAATAGTACTCAGAATTTCCCAACTACAAGCAATGCATGGGACACTGTGAACAGAAGCCAAAATTGTAACAACGGTATATTCAAAATGAATGTAAGCGATGATTTTGCAGTGGCAGAATTTATGTTCCCGACAGGTGGTTGCAGTCCCGACACTATTACTTTTGAAAACTATAGTAGGGGCGAGTTTTATTATTGGGATTTTGGCGACAGCACTTACTCCACCGAAATCAATCCTACTCACGTCTATTCTCAGCCGGGAATATACCAAGTGACACTGATTGCAAAAACAGAAAAAGGCTGTTGGAAGTCTGATACCATTACCAAAGAACTTATAGTGTTGGGCAATGGAACAAGAACACTAGACACTATATTTGCATGTCCGCAAAATACGGTACAGTTGGGTTTTCAACCTGTGGCAGGATACACATATAGGTGGTTGGCGCGTTTGGGTGTATTGAGCGACAATACTGTGGCAAACCCATATATGGTGTTTAATTATCCTACAACACTTACTCTTTTGGTAGATAATGGTACTTGTGTTGATACTATGTACCAGACAGTGACTTATTATAATGTAAAAACCGATATAGTGTACGACTCTGCTTCGTGCGTAAATCCGATATATCTTACTGTGGAAACAGGCGATAGCAATATAGTGTCGTATCAGTGGTCTACTCAAAGAGATTTTTCCGATACCATAAATACCAATATGTCTAGGCCTAATTTTCGTATATATATTGACACTCCGTTGTATTACTATATCAGAGTTGTGAACGAATATGGGTGTGATGGTGTTGACAGTATATTGGTAGATTTTAATCTTATGACTGTCGACGTAGAGCCAATTTTGCCATCGTGTCCTAATGGCTGCGACGGGTCGGTGGAACTGCAAATAAACAATGGTACACCGGAGTACTTATACGATTGGGACTATCTGATATCGTCGAACTATATAATAGACCTATGTCCCGGCGACCATGCTTTGACTGTGACAGATATAAATGGCTGTACGGCAGAGGTAGAGTTTACAATACCCAATCCCGAACCTATACATTTGGAAAAGGAGGTAACTCCGGCTTTGTGCAAAGAGGTGTGCGATGGCAGCATCAGGATAGCAATGCCTGCAAGCTATACGGGTGACTATACATTGACATGGGTCGACAATAACAGCCACGATACTGTGCGTAACAATTTATGTGTCGGTATGTATGTGGTACGAATAGAATATGGCAATGGCTGTGTTATATATGACACAATAGTAGTGGGTACTAAAACAAGATTCGAGATAGAAAAAATTACCACTCCGTCGTGCAACATAAGAAACTGCGATGGTACTGTTTTGGTGTCGGTAGAGGGAGGTACCGAACCTTATAGCTACTGGTGGAGCACCGGAGAAACAGGAAATTATGTAGATGGTATGTGTTGGGGTGTGTATACTTTTATTATAACAGACGCTATGGGCTGCAAAATAGAAGATACTGTTGTGGTAAAACGAATAGGTACATTCGACAATATGGAAATATGGGCCGACAGATATACTATATTCAAGGGCGAAAGCACAATGCTACACGCTACAGAAATACCGGCAGTAACTTATAGTTGGACCCCATCAGGCAGTCTTGAAACACCATACGACAACGATACCAAAGCCTCGCCCGAAGTTACTACCATATACACTTTGAATGCTTCGGATACCAACAACTGTAAGTTTCAAGATACATTAAAGATAGAATGTATAGAGCTTATATGCGGTATGCCAAATCTTTTTATCCCCAATGCTTTTTCGCCAAACGACGACGGTGTGAACGACAAACTATGCTTTAAAGGCGATTGGTTGAGGAGTTTCAAAATATCGATATTCTCGAGATGGGGCGAAAAGGTGTTTGAAACAACCGATATAAACGAATGTTGGGACGGACGATACAAAGGTAATAAGTGCCAAGCAGGAGTATATATGTATGTATGTGATATTATTTGCGAAGACAATCAAGAAGGTAGTTTTAAAGGTGATATCACTATAATACAATAAAAATACAACTCGACACAATAATTGCAAATAGTTTGTTTATTGTGTTGTAACAGAAAAAAACAAATTGATTTATGATAACAAAGATATACGATACCAATCCAAACTATCAAGATGTATTGAAAGTGGTTAAGTGTTTGGAAAATGGAGGTATAATAGTTATACCCACCGACACTTTGTATGCTTTTGCCTGTAGTATGAACTACAAAAAAGCCGTCGAGCGAATGGCACAGATAAAAGGCACTACTCTGGAAAAGGCCAAGTTTTCGTTGCTGTGCAAGGATATAAGTCAGCTGTCGGAATACACCAAACCACTCAGCAAAGAAAAGTATCAACTGATAAGGGAATGCCTACCGGGCCCATACACCTTTATAATGGATGCCGGAAGCAATATACCTCGCATATACCAAAATGCCAACAAAACAATAGGCTTGAGAGTACCTCAAAATCCAATCTCTCATGCCGTGTTGGATATGTTGTCGGAACCTCTTATAGCCACTTCGGTACGCATACTCAACGAGGAAATGGAAACAGAATATTTGACCAATCCGGAGTTGATACACGAAATTTTCAACCATAAGGTAGATATGGTGGTAGATGGCGGAATAGGCGAAGACATACCATCGACAGTGATAGACTGCAGCAACAATAATTTAGAAATTGTCCGTTACGGAAAAGGAGAAATAGAAATATAAACGAAAATCATGTTACAGCATCTTACGATAGAGAATTATGCACTCATAAAATCCTTGCAGATAGATTTCGAAAAAGGATTTACTGTTATTACCGGCGAAACCGGATCCGGAAAAAGTATAATACTTGGTGCTCTCGGACTATTGTTGGGACAGCGTGCCGATGTAGGTGTGCTTTTCGACAAGGAGAAGAAATGTATAGTAGAGGCCACTTTCGATATAAAGGATTTGGGCTTGAAAGCTTTTTTCGAAAAAAACGATTTGGACTACGACGACACTCTATTGCTTCGCAGAGAAATACAACCTTCAGGAAAGTCCAGGGCTTTTATCAACGATACTCCTGCAGCCTTGCAGATAATGAAAGATTTGGGCAGTTATATAATAGATATACATTCGCAACATCAAACTCTTACCCTGAAAGATTCCGATTTTCAGCTGAAGATTTTGGACGAGATGTGCGACGACAACACCACCCTTGCCCAATACAAAGAAAAATATGCCGAATATAAATCTCTTCGCAAAGAACTGGCTCTTTTGGAAGACGAGGATAAGAAAAACAAATTGGATTTGGACTACTATCAGTTTTTGTTCAACGAACTTAACGATGAGAAACTACAATCCGATGAGCAGGCCGAACTGGAGCAGGAGATAGAGCTGCTGAACAATGTAGAGGGGATAAAAACCAATCTTTCGGCAGTGCTCGAGGCATGTCATAATAGCGACAACTCGTTGCTGTCGCAGCTTGTGGTGTGCAAGAATATGCTCAACAAGGCATCGGTACACTATGCACCATTGGCCGAAGTGGCAAGCCGTTTCGATTCGGCTATTATAGAGCTGAAAGATATAGTGTCGGAGGTGGATAGTATAGACGGCGAACTGCAATATTCGCCACAACGACAAGACGAAATATCGTCGCGACTAGACACTATATACCGATTGGAAACCAAACACAACGTAGCTACTGTAGCCGAACTATTGGAGATACAAAACAACCTGGACGAACGTTTGCAAAACGTGATGGGGCTGGACGACAGAATAGATGCCACACGCAAACAGCTGAAACAGGCAGAAAGCGAATTGCAGACCAAAGCAAACCTGCTGACCAAGTTACGCCAAAAATCGGCAGAAGTATTGGAAAAACAAATACTGCCAATACTATCGGATTTGGGTATGAAAGACTCTAAGTTTAAAGTAGAGATAGAAACAACGGCAGATTTCTTGTCGTCGGGTTGCAATTCAATATCGTTTATGTTCAACGCCAACAAGGGAGGCCAACTTGGCGAGATAGGAAAAACGATATCGGGCGGTGAGCTGTCGAGGGTTATGCTTGCCATCAAATCGCTTATTACATCGAAAACATTGTTGCCTACCATTATATTCGACGAGATAGATACGGGAGTATCGGGCGAGATATCGTCGAAGGTGGGAAATATAATGAAACAGATGTCGGCAACTACACAGGTGTTTGCCATCACTCATTTGCCACAGATAGCAGCCAAATCGGATACACATCTCAAGGTGTACAAACAAGAAGAGGACAACCGAACACTGTCTAAAATGCTTGTGCTGACCGACGAGCAGAAGGTGGAAGAGGTGGCCAAAATGCTATCGTCAAACACTCTGACCGATGCAGCCATTGCAACAGCAAAAGAGCTTACAAAACTTTAATACCGCAAAATACAATAATTATTAGTATCTTTGCAAAAATTTTTAGGGCTTAATTGGTCATAAAGTCGGGTAGTATTTAGTTGGGTAAATATTATATAGTCAGCATATTGTATATGGTATAAAGGCTTCGGCTTGAATGATTCAATTTTGTGTAAAAACCAAACTTTATACGAATTTTTAAATTATATATGACATTTTCAGAATTAGGCGTTGGCGAAAAAATATTGAAAGCCATCGAAGAATTGGGCTTTGAACGTCCCATGCCGGTACAAGAAGCTGTACTACCCATTTTGTTCGAAAAAGAAACAGACTTAATAGCTTTGGCACAAACAGGAACAGGCAAAACTGCTGCCTTTGGTATCCCTACAATACAAAATTTGGACTACTCGAACCAGAATACAGAAGCTGTAGTTCTCAGTCCTACCAGAGAATTGTGTGTGCAAATAGCAAACGACCTTACAAAGTATGCCAAGTATATACCCGAATGTACTGTAGTGCCGGTATATGGCGGTGCCAGCATAGAGGTGCAAAAGAAAGCCCTAAAAAAGGGCGCTAAAATAATAGTGGCTACTCCGGGCAGAATAAACGACTTGTTGAGAAGAAAGTACATAGACCTATCCAACGTAAAATGGGCTGTACTCGACGAGGCCGACGAGATGCTGGATATGGGATTTAAAGACGATTTGGATTTCATATTGGCACAAACACCCGACACCAAACACACCATGCTGTTTTCGGCTACCATGCCCGACGAGGTGGCTCGCATAGCCAAAAACTATATGAACGACCCCAAAGAGGTAACCATAGGTGTGCGTAACTCAGGATCGGCAAATGTGCGTCACTGCTACTATTTGGTGCAAGCCAAAGACAGATATTTGGCCCTTAAACGTATCGCCGACTACTACCCAAGCATTTATGCCATAATATTTTGCCGTACACGTTCCGAAACACAAGAGGTGGCCACTGCTCTTATTCGCGACGGTTACAATGCCGATGCTTTGCATGGCGACTTGTCGCAGGCTCAGAGAGATCATGTGATGGAGCGTTTCAGATGCAGAAACCTACAAATGCTTGTGGCTACCGATGTGGCTGCAAGAGGGCTTGACGTAAGCAACCTTACTCACGTTATCAACTACAACCTGCCCGACGAGATAGAACAATATACTCACCGAAGCGGCAGAACAGGACGTGCCGACAAAACAGGTATATCTATAGCAATAATAAACCTACGAGAAAAACACAAGATAAAGGCTATAGAAAAGATAATAAAGAAAAAGTTTGAACAAGTGCCTGTGCCTACGGGTATGGACGTGTGCGAAAAGCAGTTCTACAACATGATAGCCAAGGTGGAAAGGGTAGAGGTGAAGTACGACGAGATAAATAAGTTCACATCTGAGGTGGTGAAACGTTTGGAGTGGATGGACAAGAAAGAACTTATCAGCAGATTCGTATCGGTAGAGTTTAACAGATTTTTGGAATACTACAAAAACTCGCCCGACTTGAACGTGAAAGAAAAAGAAGAAAAACAAAAAATAGACAAGAAAAAGAGCAAAGTACAACACAACGATGTGGGTATGGCCAGATTGTTTTTCAACTTGGGATATGCAGACAAAATTTTGCCACAACGACTTATAGGTCTTATAAACGATACTTGCGACAACAAAGACATCAAGATAGGAAAGATAGACATTATGGAGCGTTTCTCGTATGTGGATGTGGATGGATATTATGCCAACGAGATAATAGAGGCTTTTCATGGCGAAACCTACAAGAGAAAACCTCTTATAGTAGAGGCTGCCAATGCCAGAAAAGCCGGTGCCGACAAGAAAAGCAAGAAAAAACAAAACAGCCTTCCGGTCGAAACTCCTAAGAAGAAAGAAGCCAAGGGCGATAAAAAGAATAAAAGAAAAGACAGAAATAAGGACACAGACTTTGCTCCCAAAAAAGGCAGAAAGGGTAGAAGCAGAAGAGGTGAAAACTTCTTTTAGTCAAGTTCTTATCTGATAAATATACAGACCGAAGCAAACTATGTGATACCAACGCATGGTTTGCTTTTTTTTTCTTGAGCTTCGCTATTGCTTCGCAGACTAAGGGCAAAAGACAAAAGTCTAAAGGGTATAGAGAGTATAGAAAGTATAGAGAGTATAGAAAGTGGGTTTCGCTGTCGCTTCGCAGACTAAGGGCAAAGGGCAAAAGTCTAAAGGGTATAGAGAGTATAGAAAGTATAGAGAGTATAGAAAGTGGGCTTCGCTGTCGCTACGCAGACTAAGGGCTAAGGGCAAAAGTCTAAAGGGTATAGAGAGTATAGAGAGTATAGAGAGTATAGAGAGTATAGAGAGTATCGAAAGTGGGCTTCGCTGTCGCTTCGCAGGCTAAGGGCAAAAGGCAAAAGGCAAAGGACAAAAGTCTAAAGGGTATAGAAAGTATAGAAAGGCTACGAGCTGTGAGCTTTGAGCCACTTCGCCCTATCCGTGATTCCGTAGTTCCATAATTCCGTAGTTCCGTTAATCCATAATTCCGTAATTCTATCAATCCGTAGTTCCGTAATTCCGGCTTCGCCTCCGTTGTCTTTTTTTGTAATATTTTGTGGTGGGAAATGAATAAAAACAAAATAATTTCACTAATAACAGAAAAAAACAGTATCTTTGCAGAAGTTTTTAGAGCATAAAACCAAGGGGATTGATATTGAATATGAGTATACAAAAAGCACCAATAATAGGGATAAATAGGCATAGGTTTCTTACAGATGGAGAAGGTGTAACCACTCTTGTGGTGTTCCACGGTTGCCCATTGGATTGTAAATACTGCCTTAATCCCGAATGCAAAACCAATGCGGAAAGACATGAATCGTTTACACCCCGGCAACTATACGACAAGGTGCAGATAGACGATCTTTATTTTCGTGTTACCGGTGGAGGTGTCGTTTTTGGTGGTGGCGAGCCTTTGTTGCAAAGTCGTTTTATAGAGGAGTTTAATGATATATGTGGCGACAAATGGAGTATATATATAGAAACATCGCTTAATGTGGATCAGTGTCATGTGGAAAGACTTGTATCGATAGCAGATAGTTGGATAATAGATATAAAAGATTGGAACAACGATATATATAGAAATTATACAGCATGCAACAATTTTGCAGTAAAACGTAACTTGGAGTACTTGCTATCGAATGTAGATGCCGATAAAATACAGATACGGGTGCCTCTTATTCCATGCTACAATACCATTGGCGATACCGAACATACAATAGCGGAGCTCCATAAATTAGGTATTACCGATATTGATAAATTTGAATACAAACAAGATGTTGCTTCTCTAAAAGAAAAAATACATAAGAAAAATAATCAAATAACCACACTCGACCCGGATAGTATCAATATGGGAAAGTTTAGGTGCGAGGTGCTGAAAAGTATTCGTATTCATGCTGCCGAGTGTAACAATATACCGTATACTCCACACGAATGCCCAAACAATATGTGTGCCACCGGATTTTGTCCGATATGCGACAATGAATTAAAAAAGATAACAAACGAATATTATAAACAAATAAAAATAAAATAGTTATGAATAAGAAATTAAAAGATTTTATTGATAATGTATCATCTCGATTTAAAGGTAAAATAAAAGATGAAGATTCCAGGTATTTTGGATGTGAAGGAGATGTAAAAGCGGATTTTAATTTCGATGATGAGGACGAAATTGAAGAAGATGACGATGTTGTTTTCTCGGATGGTATTTTGCTTCCTGATTATAATGAAAATGATATAAGTGACGAGAGGAGAACAGAAGATAGTTAGTAATTGGTAGTTTTTACTCTATCTTTGAAAAAGTCAGCCCAATACGGATTTTCTTTGTCAAAAATTTCTTTTTGTTCTTTTGTGAGTTTATGCGGATAATCTGAAAAAAGATTAAATACTACACGTTTATCAAAGGAAAATAGAAATTCGCCTATGATATTTGGATTATCAACCCAAAATATTTTGTCTTCTTCATTTTCTTTATAGAAATTGTACTCCATAGTTTATTTTATAAATACAAAAATAGAAAGCCCGATATTGCTCTCATTATGCAAACAAGCAGCAGTATCAAGTTTTAGTTATTTTGCAAAGATACGAATAGATTTTGATTGACAAAATTATATTTCTTTTCTCATGATTTCCAGTGCTTCGTCGGGAGTGCTATACCTACACGAAATGCCATTTTCGTCCTCTGTTATTATTATAAAATGAGGGTAGCCGACACAAGCATTTTCCTCGGCTTCACATGTAGCATGATACACTACACCGCCTTTGTATTCACATTCATACGTTACTTGGTCTAGTTCGTTATTTACGGCAAATGTAAGCGCCATTAAATATGTTTCTTTTGTCGCTTTCATGATGCAAAGTTACAAACTTTTTCCGACATAAAGATATATTTCTAAAATAATATTTGCAATGGTTGTGTAGTAAGAGTGGAATAAAAAAACCTCTTAATTTGGTTCTCGGCACTACAAGCCGAGGCAACATTAAAAGGCTTTTGTGACTGCAAAATTACAAATAAATTTCGAGTTGACAAAATTATTTATCTTTTCTCATGATTTACAGTGTATACCTACACGAAAAAAACTTTTGTAGTTTTCTGAAACAACAAGTCGATAATAATCTAATATACCGGTAATAGACAATAAAAAAAGCTTTTATAAGTTATTCTTGAAAATATTTAGTATGTTTGATTTTATAGCAGGATTGATAGAAGATTTTTTGAATTCCAAAACAGGATGTGGTTGTTTTGTTATTTTTTTGTTTTGGTTTTTTATATCTTCATTGTTAATGGCTATTTTTTAATATCTAAATTATGCTTCGCTGTCGCTCAGTAGACTAAGGGCAAAAGACAAAAGGCAAAGGGCAAAAGTCTAAAGGGTATAGAAAGTATAGAAAGGCTACGAGCTGTGAGCTTTGAGCCACTTCGCCCTATCCGTGATTCCGTAGTTCCATAATTTCGTGATTTCGTAAATCCGTAGTTCCGTTAATCCATAATTCCGTGATTCCGTAAATCCGTAAATCCGTAGTTCCATAATTCCGGCTACCGCCCTTCCTTTTGTCTTACGACATTTGTCTTTTGTCCGGCGTAGCACCGCGAAGCCATGGTCTGTTGTCCATAAAAAAACTAGAGTCAACGGAAATATCCATCGACTCTAGTTAGGGGCTTGTCGTTACTCAATGGTAAAAAGCCAATAGTTTTAAAAAGGTCTATCCTTCAAAACCGCCGCCACCTTGGTTGGTGTTGCCACTATCACCATTGTCCGGAGATGTGTTGGAATTGTTGTCATCGTCATCGTCGTCGTCCTCATTGTCGTCGGTGATGTCGATTATCTCAGATTCGCCACCTTTGATTTTGGAATAAAGTTTTTCAGTACGGATAGGATTGCCATCGGCATCTCGCTCCAATACACGTTCGCCTACTATTTCGTAAACGCCCTCCAATTCGCAATCAATTTTGGCCAAATCTTCTTTCAAATCGGTTGAAGGAAGAAAACGAATTTTGAAATCCACCAGTTGGCGTATTCCTGCTGCTTCCAAATTGTCGGTGGCAGTGCTTTCGCAAGTAATGCGGAATGTACCTAAGTTAGGAAATTCCACACTATGACCATTCAACAAAAAATTGCGGATGGATTGCGTAAGTGCATGCATGGATGCAGACACATAGGCAGGTGGTACCATCGAGTTTTGGGTGCAATACTCCAAGATGTCTTTGCTAGACATAGTGGTGTAGCGTACAGGGCGTAAAACAAAACCCTTAGAAATTTTTTGGCTTCCGCCAACATTGTAAATGTTCTGCTCTTTGGCAGTCAAAAGAATTTTTCCCATTTTCTTTCTTTTTTTTATGGGATTTTTTGGAAGGACCTCAGTTATACAACGAATATCATGACGAGGTCTGCCACAATATCTCTTTTTTATTTTACGGAACTTTAGCTTTTAGCCATTGGCTTTTGGTTTAACTGTCGCAGTCTGATTGTTATTGCTTGCATATCAAAAAGCTAACAGTCAAATACTAAAGTTGCCTTATATTTGTTTTATGCTTATAACGCGAGGGTCGTTGTAGAAATTATTTTTAGGTTCCGAAATCCTATTATAATACACTACTTCTACCATCATACCGTCGCAACCGGCATAGTTTACATTATCGCCATTGCAGGTTAGTATCAAATTATTCTCCAATCCCGACACATTGGTGTTCGATTGTACCCATAGTTTTGCAGCTTTGATTGGTTTTCCATCTCTATCGTTTCCTATCGTAGTCACCATCGATTTCACGATTCGTCCTCTAAATGTTTCTTTTTTGAATTTCATATCTACTATTTATATTTGAAAAAAAATTATCGTCGTTACACAAATTATCAAGCCTAAATATTCTTCAAACAATATGCTATCTATTAATTGATTAGCATGTTTGTTTTTATTCGATTGCAAAATTACTAATATTTCGTCACATACCTAAATTTAAGATATTAACAAGTGGTGATAAAAAAGGGAAAAAACTTGATTGTGAATTATATATATGCTAATAACATCCTTTTTTTTTTTCTATATTTTTCTTGTTTTGAGTAGATTGAGATAAAAATGATTTCTTGTTTTTTTGTAGTTTTTTGATTTGAAGTTGCAAACATAGATAATATTGTTTTTTAGCGCAAATTGAATGTTAATTTCATGGTTAATAACTGTTAATAAAGTAGCGTATATAACCCTCAAAAAAAATGGGTACCCATTTGTCGAAAAATGGGTACTATATTTGGGAAAAATGGGTACCCATTTCGTATGTAAATGGGTACCCATTTTTGGATTATATAGTACTATCCGGAACAAAATATAGTGGGGATATGAAAAATAATAGATTATTTGAAATTTAAATTCTTGAATATTAGAGTGTTTTGATTTTTTTGAAAAATGTTTTTTTTATGGTCGATAGTGCCGGTGTTTTATTTTTGTGAGCCAAATATATGGATAAAATGCATAGTTGTAAATGTTAAAATACATACTTGTGCAAATGTATTATTATGCAGTTGCAATATCCGTCTTTTTGTAAAGAGATGTATAGAAAGTAGAGAACGGTTGTGAGGCATGATCCGGTTTCGCTTTGCTACGCCAATACTAAAAGCAAAGGTCGTAAGACAAAAGGAGGGCGGTAGCCGAAGCTACGGAATTACGGAATAGAGGGTATAGAGAGTATAGAGAGTATAGAGAGTATAGAAAGTATAGAGAGTATAGAGAGTATAGAGAGTATAGAGAGTCTCTCTACTTTCTGTACCTTTTTGGGGACAACGGACTACGGACAACAGACAACAGTCGGGCGGTAGCCGGCTCAAGGCTCACAGCTCGTAGCTCATAGCTACTCCGTCTGCGAAGCGTAAGCGAAGCACCAGCGGCAGCCACTTGTAGTCTCGTAGTCTTGTAGACTAGTAGTCTCGTAGACTCGTAGTCGGCGAAGTACACCAAAAATATATAATACTATAATTAAATGCAGTAATAACTCACATATAACCAGCGGTGGAGTTGTATAAAGAAATGTGAAAATATTTCTGATAATCAAAATAATATGGAAGATAAATTGAAAAATGGTAAAAAAATCTTTCTTTTTTGCTTGTATATGAAAAAAAAGTAGTACCTTTGCAGCACGAAAATAAAGCAAATCACAATAAGGATTATTCCGTTGTGAAAACATTTAGAGTGGGAGTTTAACGATTCTCGCTCTTTTTTTGTATATTATTCAAAAATATTTCATATCTTTGCATTTCGAAACACAGAGAGTTATTTGTGTTAAATATTAGATTGATTAATAATAAAAACACTATATAGTATGAGAAAAATACTTGGATTAGACCTTGGCACCAATAGTATTGGATGGGCAGTGATAGAGGCAGAAGATAACGAACTTGTAGAAATATTGGGAATGGGAAGTAGAATAATTCCGTTGACTACAGACGAATCGAACGAATTTTCTACCGGTAATGCTATTTCTAAAAACCAAAAACGAACAGAGAAACGTACTACTCGTAAGGGATATGACAGGTATCAACAGCGACGAATAAATTTGACTCTTAAACTTAGAGAGTTGAATATGTTGCCCGATGAGCAATTGATAAAATTGCCGGTATTAGAACTTTGGCAACTAAGAGCAAATGCGGCTACTAATGGTTGCAAACTGAGTTTGGCAGAGATAGGCAGAGTGCTTTATCATCTAAACCAAAAACGAGGATATAAGCATGCCAAAGCCGACGAAAACTCTGATAAAAAACAACGTGAATACGTTGCCAACATAAACAATAGATATACTCATATACAAGAATTGGGCAAAACTATTGGTCAATACTTTTTTGATAATCTGAAAGATAACGAAGTGACAACCGAAAAGGGAAAATTCTATACATATCGTATAAAAGATCAAGTGTTTCCACGCAAGGCATACGAGGCTGAGTACGACCAAATAATGGAATGTCAAAAAGAATTTTATCCCGATATACTAACCGATGAGGTTATAGACGAAATACGCAACGAAATAATATACTATCAACGCAAACTAAAATCGTGCAAACACCTTGTTTCGCTATGCGAATTCGAGAAGCGAAAATACATAAACAAAGAGGGAAAAGAAGTGTATGATGGGCCAAAGGTGGCTCCAAAGTCGTCGCCACTATTCCAAGTGTGTAAGATATGGGAAAGTGTAAATAACTTAACCTTAAAGAATAGACGAAACGATGAACTATATATATCGGCAGAGCAACGCAAAGCAATGTTCGACTTTTTGAATGAAAACGAAAAGATGACACTGACCGATATGTATAAAATACTAAACATTACCAAAGCCGACGGTTGGTGGGGTGGAAAAGCTATTGGCAAAGGTTTGCAAGGTAATACTACAAAGATGCAACTTCGTAAAGCTCTTTCAAATATTGAAGGTGCTGATGAATTGTTGAAGTTTGATTTGACTACGATAAATATCGATAAAGTTAATACTGAAACAGGAGAAATATTGAAAGTAGTAAGTCCCGATTTTGAAAAAGAACCTTTATATAAACTTTGGCATACCATATATTCTATTCAAGATAAAGAGGAGCTAAGAAATGTCCTTGCAAAGAACTTTAATATTACCGACGAAGAAACTATAAACGCACTATTTGCAATAGATTTTGTAAAAGCCGGTTTTGGCAATAAGTCGTCGAAGTTTATGCGTAGAATATTACCGTATCTTCAAGAGGGCGAAAAATATAGCAAGGCTTGCGAATATGTAGGTGTAAACCACTCTAATAGCATAACAACGGCCGAAAACGAAGCCCGTACATTACTTGCCAAACTTCCTCAAATTCAGAAAAACGAATTGCGTCAACCGGTGGTTGAAAAGATACTTAACCAAATGGTTAATGTAGTAAATGCTATTATAGATAAATATGGAACAATAGACGAAATAAGGGTAGAGCTTGCCAGAGAGTTGAAGCAAAGCAAAGATGAGCGTAATGAAACTGACAAGCGAATGAGAAATAGTCAAAAAGAAAATGAAAATATTGCAAAAAGAATAGAAGAATATGGCATTCGTTCCTCTCGTAATAAAATACAAAAATATAAGATGTGGGTCGAAGCCGAAGAGAAATGTTTCTACTGTGGGCAACCTGTTAATGTTACTGAATTTTTAAAAGGAGATAATATAGAAATAGAACACATTATACCAAAGTCGTTGTATTTTGATGATAGTTTTTCTAACAAAGTATGTTCGTGCAAAAAATGTAACCAAGAGAAAAACAATCGCACTGCATACGACTATATGAAAACCAAAGGCGAAGAAGCTTTTAATGAATATGTGAAACGAGTAGAACGATACTATGAAGCCAAGAAAATATCGAAAACCAAAAGAGAGCGACTACTTACCCCTACGGATAAAATACCAAACGATTTTATAGATAGACAATTAAGAGAAAGTCAATATATAGCCCGCAAATCGGCAGAGATGTTGCGATTGGTATGTCGCAATGTTTGGACCACAAGTGGTAGTATTACCGACTTTTTGAGACACAACTGGGGATACGATGAAATACTACACTCTGTAAACCTTGAACGCTATCAGCTTGGAGGACTTACCGAAATGGTAGAGTATGAACACAAAGGCCAGAAACATACCGAAGAAAGAATAAAAGAATGGACAAAACGTCTGGACCACAGACATCATGCTATAGATGCTTTGGTAGTGGCTTGTACCAGACAAAGCTACATTCAACGCCTAAACAACTTGAACACCGAAAGAGATGTAATGTTCGAAGAAGTTGAAAAACAAGGAGCTGAATGGAAAGAAAAACTATCGTTGCTTAACAAGTGGGTTTCTATTCAACCTCACTTCCCGGTAGATGTGGTGAGGAACAAGGTGGAAGAAATACTTGTATCGTTCAAGTCCGGAAAGAAGGTGACAACTTCAGGCAGGCGTGTAGTATACAAACATGGTAAAAAGGTTGTGATGCAATCGGATATACTTGTGCCTCGTGGTAGCCTAAGCGAAGAAAGTGTTTATGGCAAAATAAAGACAATAGAAGAAAAGAAACCTATTAAATATATATTCGAACATCCGGATTTGATTTTCAAACCATATATAAAGAAGTTGGTAGAAGATAGACTGAAGATGTTTGATGGCGATAGCAAAAAGGCGATAGCTTCGTTGAAAAAAGAGCCTATTTATCTGAGAGAAGATAAATCTGCAGTATTGGAATATGCCACATGCTACAAAGAAGAATACGTAATTAAGTATCCTTTGAATTCGTTGAAGGCCAAAGATACTGAATATATAACTGATAGTAAGATAAAAGAAATAGTAAAACAACGATTGCTTGAACACAACAACAACGAGAAGATAGCTTTTAGTACTCCGTTGTATGCCGATGCAAATAATAAGATAGAAATAAAAACAGTAAGATGTTTTACAGGACTATCGGCAGTGGAGCCAATAAAACATAATGATAATAATGAACCTATAGGATTTGTAAAACCGGGCAATAATCATCATATAGCCATTTATACAGATACCGAAGGCAATAAAGTGGAACATGTAGTAACATTTTGGCATGCTGTCGAGCGTAAAAAATATGGAATACCTGCCATTATAACAAACCCAAATGAAGTTTGGGATAAAATAATGGATATGGAATTGCCCGAATCGTTCTTGAGTAACCTTCCTGCTCCAAACCTTAAGTATGAACTAAGTATGCAACAAAACGAAATGTTTATACTGGGAATGAGCGAAGATGAATATAAAGATGCTATCCAAAATAAAGACTATAAGGCTTTAAATAAGCATTTATATAGAGTTCAAAAATGTTCAACAAAAAATTATTGTTTTAGATTACATATAGAAACAAAAGTAGATGATAAATATATCGGTGTAAAAAATGAAATCATATCAAAAAAGATGGGAAAATTAAAGATTATTCAAAGTTTTGATGCCTTTTATTCAAATAATCCTCATAAAGTAAAAATAGATGTGTTAGGTAAAATAGTTTAGTTATGATAAAACGTACGCTTTGTTTTACCAATCCGGCATATTTATCATTAAAGAATGAGCAATTGGTAGTAAAGCTTCCGGAGGTGGAAACCAATGCTTCGCTTCCGGAGACTTTTAAGGCCGAAGCCACTCGCACTATACCTATCGAGGATATCGGTATAGTGGTGCTGGACAATAGTAGAATAACCATCACCCACGGTGTGTTGGAAGCATTGCTGGAAAACAATTGTGCTGTGGTTACCTGCGACGGCAGTCATCTGCCCGTAGGGATGCTGTTGCCCCTATGTGCCAACAGTGTGCAAACCGAGCGTATGCGATACCAAATAGATGCCTCGCAACCACTTAAGAAACAATTGTGGCAACAAACCATAGTGGCAAAGATACAAAACCAAGCCGCAGTGCTGAATACGGTTCGCGGCTACGAGGTAAGGAATATGCTGAAATGGGCCACAGAGGTAAAGAGTGGCGACAGCGACAACCTCGAAGCTCGTGCAGCAGTCTACTATTGGCAAAATGCGTTTCCAAGCATTCCCGGCTTTGTAAGAGACCGCGATGGCGATGCTCCAAACAACCTATTAAATTATGGCTATGCCATATTGCGTGCCGTGGTGGCAAGGGCATTGGCAGGGAGTGGTTTGTTGCCTACGCTGGGCATACACCACCGAAACAAATACAATGCCTACTGCCTTGCCGACGATGTGATGGAGCCATACCGCCCATACGTGGACCGACTGGTGATGGAAATATTTGAAAAATATCCCGACTGTAGCGAACTGACCAAGGAATTGAAAGCAGAACTGCTAAGGATACCGGTGCTGGATGTGGTGATAAATGGCAAACGCAGTCCGCTGATGGTGGCGGTGAGTACCACCACTTCGTCGCTACAAAAATGCTATAGTGGCGAAATACGAAAAATAGCCTATCCTACCATGTGATGAAGTATGACGACACGCTTTAGCGAATATAAAATTATGTGGGTGCTTGTATTCTTCGATTTGCCTACCGAAACCAAGAAGGAGCGCAAAGCCGCTGCAAAATTTAGAAAAGATTTGCTTTGCGATGGATTCACTATGTTTCAGTTTTCGATTTATCTGCGACACTGCCCCAGCATGGAGAATGCCGAAGTGCATATAAAGCGTGTTAAAAAATGTTTACCGGAGTATGGCGAGGTAGGAATTTTGTGTATTACCGACAAACAATTTGGCAATATTGAGATATTTTCGGCACAAAAACCCAAAAATTCGCAACCTATTTGTCAGCAATTAGAGCTGTTTTAACCCCTATATTTACGATAATAAAACGATACATAATAATAGAAAAATCCGCCTGTTTTGGGCGGATTTTTTATTTCTAAAACAATGGGTAATTGATTTTTTTACAATCAATTACCCATTTCGAGTTGTCTAAGACTTTGCAAAGATACGAAAATAAAAGCAAATCACAACATACGAGAGAAAGAGTTAAAAGTACAAGGAGTTGTCTAAGACTTTGCAAAGATACGAAAATAAAAGCAAATCACAACACTGTTATACAACGAGCAAAACACTGAGTAGTTGTCTAAGACTTTGCAAAGATACGAAAATAAAAGCAAATCACAACTTGTGAAGCGTAATTTCTAAACTCATAAGAGTTGTCTAAGACTTTGC
>JAFZDP010000034.1 GCA_017561155.1 Bacteroidales bacterium
AAATGATATTTTGGTGGTTATAGCAAAGGTGTTCACCTCTTCCCATTCCGAACAGAGAAGTTAAGCCCTTTATCGCCGATGATACTGCACTTGTTTGTGGAAAAGTAGGTAGCCGCCAATCTTTAACCAAAGGGAATCCAATCGGGTTCCCTTTTTTATTTTATATACTGTACAATGAATATAGAACATTTTTACATAGAAAACGGACAAGGTAGTCCTATAATAATGTTGCATGGCAATACCGGAAAAGCTCGTTATTTTAAGCACCAGATAGATGTATTTGCTCAAAAATATCATGTCTATGCTATAGATACTCGAGGTCATGGTAAAACTCCACGAGGAGAAAAACCTTTTACCATAAGGCAATTTGCAGACGATTTGCTTGCATTTATGAATAATCATGGAATAGAAAAAGCTACTTTGATGGGGTTTTCTGATGGGGGAAACATTGCTATGAGGTTTGCAATTGAATATCCTGAAAAAGTAGACAGACTTATATTGAATGGAGCAAATCTTAATGCAAGAGGTGTGAAAAATAGTACTCAGATACCGATAGAATTGAAATATTATTGGTATAAGTTGCTTGGAATAAAGAAGCATGATGTAGAAATGTTGGGTTTGATGGTAAACGATCCTAATATCACACTAGAAGAACTCCGATCTATACATGCAAAAACTTTGGTTATTGTAGGTACTAATGATATAATAAAAGAAAAACATTCGAAGTTGATAGCTTCTACCCTTAGTAACTCAGAATTTGCAGTAGTAGACGGTGACCATTTTGTAGCATTGCGAAATCCGGAAGCATTTAATGAACGTGTGCTTGAGTTTTTGGCTAAATAACCTACTATCTCTTTGATTTTTGTCGTTAACTTGCAAATATATTAGCTATATACTACAATAAATTGTTTAAGTATATGTTGTAGAACTTCCCTATATTCTGTTACTTACAGAATATAGGGTGTTTTTTTGTCTTCAAAATTAAACAAAGTAGTGTTTGGGTGTCTAATAACTCAGTTTTTTTTCGTATCTTTGCAATCTTTAATTAGTGTAGAAACAAGATAAGAAAATACGATGAAGAACATAAGAAACTTTTGTATTATAGCTCATATAGACCATGGAAAGAGTACTTTGGCTGATAGATTGTTGGAATATACAAAGACTATTTCTCAGAGAGAAATGGAAAACCAAGTGTTGGATAACATGGATTTGGAGAAGGAGAGAGGAATTACTATTAAGAGCCATGCTATTCAGATGGAGTATATTCAAGATGGAGAAAAGTATATTCTTAACTTGATAGACACTCCGGGTCATGTGGATTTTTCCTATGAAGTATCTCGTTCGATAGCTGCTTGCGAGGGTGCATTGCTTATTGTTGATGCTACTCAAGGTATCCAAGCTCAAACTATTTCTAACCTTTATTTGGCTTTGGATAACAACTTGGAGATTATTCCTGTGTTGAACAAGATGGACTTGAACAATGCTATGCCCGAAGAGGTGTCTGACCAAATATGCGACCTTATAGGCTGTAGCCACGAAGATATATTGCCTGCAAGTGGAAAGACAGGTATGGGAGTAGAAGGTATATTGCGTGCTATTGTTGATAGAATACCTGCACCTAAAGGTGATGCTAATGCTCCTTTACAAGCTTTGATTTTCGATTCGGTGTTTAATCCTTTCCGTGGTATCGTTTCGTATTTTAGAATTATGAATGGTACTATAAAGACCAACGACTTTGTTAAGTTTGTGAATACAGGAAAAGAATATCATGCCGACGAAATAGGTGTGCTTAAGCTTAAGATGGAGCCTCGCAAAGAGTTATCTGCCGGTAATGTTGGATACATTATTTCCGGTATCAAGACTTCGAAAGAGGTACAGGTGGGCGATACTATCACTCATGTGAATACTCCATGTAAAGAAGCTATAGCAGGTTTCGAAGCTGTAAAACCTATGGTATTTGCCGGTATATATCCGGTAGATAGTGATGATTATGAAGAATTGCGTGCTTCTATTGAGAAGTTACAACTTAACGATGCTTCGCTTACTTTCGAGCCGGAATCGTCGTTGGCTCTTGGATTTGGTTTCCGTTGTGGTTTCTTGGGATTGCTTCACATGGAAATTATACAAGAACGCTTGGAGCGTGAGTTTAACATGGACGTAATAACCACTGTTCCAAACGTGCAATATAAAGTACACCTTACTAATGGCGAAGTGTTAGATGTATACAACCCATCAGGACTACCCGAACCTAACTACATAGACTTTGTAGAAGAACCATATATTACTGCGCAAATTATTACCAAAGCCGACTATATTGGCTCTATCATAAAATTGTGTATAGACAAGCGCGGTATTCTTAAAAATCAAGTATACCTGACTACCGACCGTATAGAAATAACATTTGAACTACCTTTGGGCGAAGTAGTGTTCGACTTCTACGATAAGCTAAAAAGTATATCCAAAGGCTATGCTTCGTTCGACTATTTCCAATCGGGATACAAACCTTCTAAATTGGTTAAGTTGGAAATACTGCTTAACGGCGACCCCGTAGATGCCCTTTCGGCATTAACGTTTGTTGATAATGCTTATCCTCTTGGACGTCGTATGTGCGAAAAGCTTAAGGAACTTATACCACGCCAACAGTTCGATATTGCCATACAAGCTGCTATAGGTAGCAAGATTATAGCCCGCGAAACAGTGAAGGCAGTACGTAAGGACGTAACAGCAAAATGTTATGGAGGTGATATTTCGCGTAAGCGTAAACTACTTGAAAAGCAGAAAGAAGGTAAGAAACGTATGCGTCAGGTAGGTAATGTAGAAGTGCCACAAAGTGCATTCTTGGCAGTACTTAAATTAGATTAGAATTATGCAACTATTTCTACGAAAAACCATATTGATGTTATTAGCATCTATTGCAATATTGGGATTGTCTTGTTGTGCAACTAATAAGACAATCTCCGACTATGATGCTATTTTCAATGTCAAGTGGTATTTAGTAAAATATGTTGATACAGATAATGCTACAGAAGAAAATGCTTTCGAAACAATAAAAGATATTCCTTTAAAATCCGATGATATTTGTTGGTTCATATTTACAGACGATACACTCTGTCATGCTGTACCTAAAATTTCCAATGCAAATGTGTATAGAGGTTATGGTGTTAAGAATAGATTTGAGGGTTATTATAAAGTAGATGCAAAGAAGAAAGAGATTCAATTTTTCTCATTTTTTAGGACACTTGCAGGATGTAGAGGGGGAATGAAAGCGAACGAAGTGGAAAAAAGATTCATGAGCAGTTTTAGAAATACAACCAACTATAAACTTGAAGGTGATACACTTCTACTATATTATGATGATGGTAAGAAGTATGTGCAATTCCAGAAAAAAAGGATTAAATAACAAATAATATACAAATAATGAAATACAGAATTATAACATTTCTATTTTTGGCATCGCTTGTGTTTGGTGCCAATGCACAAGACAAGATGCTTACATCCGACCAACTTATGGATGGTTCGTTGTACCCTGCTCGTATGAGAGGGCTTCAGTTTATAGGTAAAACCGACAACTACTCGTTTGTTAAAGACAATGTGCTTTATACTGCCAACAATAAGTCGGAGAAACAATTGCTTACTTTGGAACAGTTGAACGAGGCACTGAAAACTATAAACGGACAACAATTGAGATATTTTCCAAACGTATCGTTTATCAACGATCGTGAGTTTTCTTTCTATTCAAATGGAAAGATGTTTGTTTACAATTTGAAATCAAAAACTATATCTAATCCTTTAGAATATCCTGCCAATGCAGAGAATTTGGATATAGAAAAAACAACTCATCAATATGCTTACACAAAAGGTTACGATTTGTATGTAGTGAAAGGCAATAAAGAAAAAGTTTTTTCGGGCGAAGATAATGATATCGTTTATGGTCAGGCTGTACATCGTAGCGAGTTTGGTATAGAAAAAGGAACATTCTGGTCGCCAAAGGGAAGTTTATTGGCATTCTACAAGATGGACCAAAGCATGGTGACAGA
This sequence comes from Bacteroidales bacterium, assembly GCA_017561155.1. Taxonomy (GTDB): domain Bacteria; phylum Bacteroidota; class Bacteroidia; order Bacteroidales; family P3; genus HGM05376. Next base: position 4,038 of record JAFZDP010000034.1, read on the forward strand.
TTATCCTATAGTGAACACTGCTTTGCGTGTAGCAGAAACAGCTCCTGAAGCATATCCTATGGCCGGTATGAAGAGTCACGAGGTAGAAGTAGGTATATACAACACCCTTAACGATAAGGTTGTGTATTTGAAAACTCGTAAAGATACATCAGTAGCAGAACGAGAAAATTATTTGACTAACATTAGTTGGAGTCCGGACGAAAGATATGTATATATAGCAAAGATAAATCGCGGACAAAACCACATGTGGTTGGAATGCTACAATGTAGAATCTGGAAATTTGGAAAAAGTACTTTTTGAAGAAAAGAACGACCGCTATGTTGAACCAATGTCAGGTCTTACTTTTGTTCCAAATAATCCTAACCAGTTTTTGTGGCTTAGCCAACGTGATGGTTACAGACACATATATTTGTACGACATAGATGGAAACCTATTAAAACAAGTTACTAAAGGAAACTTTGAGGTACAATCTATAATAGGTTTTGATGCTAAAGCAGAAAAAGTTTTCTTTTATTCTAATATAGAAAACCCAATGGAACGTGCTGCTTACAGTGTAGACTTGAAAACAGGCAACATAGTTCGTATCACATCTGAAAAAGGTACACACTCTATAGTAATGAACAGCAAAGGAAATATGTTTATAGATATGTACAGCAGTACCGATGTTCCTTTCAAAGCGATGCTTGTTAACGATAAAGCTAAAACATTGAAAGATATACATACATCGGCCAATCCGCTTGCCGACTATCGTATGCCTGAAATAGAAGTTGGTACTATCAAATCGGCTGATGGAGTTACTGATTTGTGCTACCGTTTGATAAAACCTATCAATTATAACGACGGTAAGAAACATCCTACTTTGGTTTATGTTTATGGTGGTCCTCACTCACAAATGGTAACCGAAAGTTGGTTGGCAGGTGCTAATCTTTATTTCCTTTTCTTGGCTCAACAAGGATATGTAGTGTTTACTGTCGACAATCGTGGTACCGACAATCGTGGCTTTGAGTTCGAAAGTGTGATACATCGTAATCTTGGTGTTGCCGAAATGGCCGACCAAATGAAAGGTGTTGAATTTTTGAGAACTCTTCCATACGTCGATGAAAACCGTATAGGTGTAGAAGGTTGGAGTTTTGGTGGATTTATGACTATAAGTCTTAAACTTACTCATCCCGATGTGTTTAAAGTAGGATGTGCAGGTGGTCCGGTTATCGATTGGAAATGGTACGAAGTAATGTATGGCGAACGTTATATGGATACTCCACAAGAAAATCCTGAAGGATACAAAAGCACTAGCTTGTTGGGCAAAGTAAACTCTTTGGATGGTAAATTGTTGGTTATCCATGGTGCTGAAGATCCCACAGTGTTGTGGCAACACTCGTTGGAGTTTGTTCACGAATGTATAAAGGCCAAGAAACAAGTAGACTATTTTGTTTACCCTCATCATCCTCATAATGTTCGTGGATTAGATCGTTTGCATTTGTACAAAAAAATGTACGAATACTATCAACAAAACTTGTAAGAGATATAAAGAACCAAGTAATATTATATAGATATGTTTACAGGAATAGTAGAAAAAACCGCTAAGGTTGTAAAGATAGAACAAGACAAAACCAACTTCCATTTTACTTTGGAAGTTGATTTTGCCGACGAACTTGTTATAGATCAAAGTATGGCACACGATGGTTGTTGCCTTACAGTGGTATCGGTAGACAAAGAAAAAAAGCAGTATGTTGTTACTGCTATGGACGAAACCATGCTTAAAACAAACCTAAGTACTTGGAAAGTTGGTACAGAAGTTAATGTTGAACGTTCTATGCGTATGGATGGTCGTTTCGACGGACACATAGTACAAGGACACGTCGACCAAACTGCTACATGTACCAAAGTTGTCGACGAAAATGGTAGCTGGCGTTTTTATTTTGAATACGATTTCAATGCCAATAAGAATATCACTGTACCAAAAGGATCTATATCTATAAATGGTGTTAGCCTTACAGTAGTAGATTCGGAACGTGGAATGTTTTCGGTGGCTATTATACCTTACACTTATCAGATAACCAATTTCCACAATTTCCAAAAGGGTACTGTGGTAAACATCGAGTTCGACGTGTTTGGTAAATATGTACAACGTTTGCTTGAACAATATATGGAAGCTGCTAAATAAGGCAGCTTTCTTTTTCTATACTTGTTTGCTATGCGTACCATAAAAATTACTGCCATGCGTAAGACCGAGTATCGCGACCTTATGCAGCAATACGAAAATTCTATCAGCCATGCTTGCGATGTGTTGGTAGGACAAACGTTCACTGTAGTAGATTGTCAAAAGCCCGAAGGTTTGTGCGATAGTGCGTGGGACACTTTGCTGCCTTTTGTTACTGAGCTTGCCAATGGCGGCGGCAACTTTTTCGATGGCTGGATGAAGAACCCTTATTCTGCCATGCTTTCGTGCAACGATGGTTTCCGTCCCGTAACTTTTTTGGTAGAGGTAGACGAATAATTACATAACCATACTTTAATATGAAAAAGATACTTATAACTCCGCAGTCGGGGCTTATATTGGAAGGCGGTGGCATGCGTGGTGTGTTCACTTGTGGTGTACTCGATTGCTTGATGGACAAAGGTGTTAGATTCCCGTATACTATAGGCGTAAGTGCCGGTGCATGCAACGGTCTGTCTTATATGTCAGGACAAAGAGGACGTGCTAAGTTTAGCACTATCGATATGTTGGAGCAATATCACTATATTGGGATGAAACATCTGATAAAAAAAGGCAATATCATGGATTTTGATTTGTTGTTCCACGATTTTCCCGAACGTATACTGCCTTACAACTACGAGGCTTATGCTAACTGTGGCGAGGTGTATGAAATGGTAACTACAAGCTGCATTACGGGACAGGCGTGCTACTACAACGAGAAACAAAGTCCCAAAAGAATAATAGATATAGTAAAAGCATCTAGTAGTTTGCCCTTTGTTTGCCCTATAGCGTATGTAGATGGCAGCCCAATGCTGGATGGTGGTATTGCTGATAGTATACCATTGTTAAGAGCACGAAGTTTAGGCTATACCGACAATGTGGTGGTGCTTACACGCAACAAAGGTTATCGCAAAGAGGATAAGCCATCGAAGGTTCCGCCATTCTTTTATCGCAAATATCCCGAGTTGAGGCATGCTATTGCAAGTCGTAATATGATGTACAATCAGCAGATATCTATGGTAGAAGAACTGGAAGACAAAGGCGAGCTGATAGTGTTGCGTCCTCAAAAACCCATAGAGGTGAGCCGTATGGAACGCGATACAGCCAAACTATTGGCTCTGTACGACGAAGGATATCAAACTGCTGCCGCGTATTTGTAACGCTACGTTTCACAAATGTTCACTAGTTGTCGGAATAGTATATAATAGTGTGCTATTTTCAATATTAACTTATTAATGAGTACGAGATATGAATAAAATACTAGCTATATGTGTTGCAATGTTTGCTATAACTAATATGTTGTTTGCACAAGATGATAAAGATTTATACTCTCAACTTGGTTGTCCTGAATTTAGGAAAAATGTAAAAGGAAACGAGAGTTTTCTTTTGCGAGATGATAGTACCGTGTTTTCGAATGTTGATGTATCTCCTATGTTTCCGGGAGGTGAAGATTCTTTAAAAACATATATTATCCGACATTTTAATGTGACTCAAGAATGCGATATTATAGGTACGATTATTGTTGCTTTTATTGTTGAACCCAATGGTTCAATTACAGATATTGTCAGAATACGAGATATTGGCTGTAACGCTGTAAACGAACTTATAAATGTAGTGAAAACAATGCCCAAATGGATTCCCGGACTCTTGAAAGGTAAGCCTGTGAGAGTACGACATTTCTTGACTTTTCGTTACGAAATACAGTAGTAAGTAGTGACACATTGAAAATTTATTTGTTTAGTAGGAAAAAAAAGTGTAATTTAGCACTTTCAAACAGAGTAGAAAAAATATAAAAATAAATAGATATGAGTGAAATATTAAACTTGAATCCTAGTGAGTTATGGGCAAACTTTTACGCTCTTACTCAAATTCCACGTCCTTCGAAACACGAAGAAAAAGTGGTTGCTTACCTTGTTGAGTTTGCAAAAAAGCACAATTTAGAATACAAAGTAGACGAAGTTGGCAATATAATAATGCGTAAACCTGCTACCAAAGGTATGGAAAATCGCAAGGGTGTTATATTGCAAGCTCACGTTGATATGGTTCCTCAAAAGAATAATGATAAAGTACATAATTTCGAAACCGACCCTATCGAAACTCGCATCGATGGCGAATGGGTAAAGGCTAACGGTACTACTCTTGGTGCCGACAACGGTATGGGAGCTGCTGCTGCTATGACTGTATTGGCTTCTACTACTTTGGAACACGGCCCTATCGAAGCATTATTTACTATCGATGAAGAAACCGGAATGACAGGTGCTTTTGGCCTTAAGAGCGGTGAACTTAACGGCGATATTCTTTTGAACCTTGATAGCGAAACCGAAGGCGAACTTTATGTAGGTTGTGCCGGTGGTATCGATGCATCTATAACTATAGACTATGCAACAGAAGCTGTTCCTGCCGGATATTGTGCTTACAAACTTATAGTAGGTGGTTTGAAAGGTGGCCACTCGGGTATGGATATTATACTTGGCCGTGGCAATGCCAACAAAATATTGTTCCGCCTATTACGTTGGGTAGCCGAATGTGGTATTCGTTTGGAATCTATCGATGGTGGCAGCTTGCGCAATGCTATCCCTCGCGAAGCTTCGGCTGTACTTGTATTCCCTACCGAACACAAAGATTGCATACTTAAAGAGTTTGACAAAGTAGCCGAAGCTGTGGCTAAAGAACTTGAAGCTGTAGATGGCGACTTCTTTATGAAATACGAAGCCGTAGATATGCCTAAGGTTGTGATGACCGAAGCCGACACTAATCGTTGCATAAATCTTGTATATGCTGCACCTAACGGCGTTATGCGTATGAGCGACTCTATGCCGGGATTGGTTGAAACTTCGTTGAATATGGCTATAGTAAAAACCGACGGAAACAAGATGGCTATCCATTCGTTGCTACGCAGCTCGGTAGACAGTGCTAAAGAAGATTTGGCAGAACGACTTGTATGTCTTGCCGAACTTGCAGGTGGCAAATGCGAACTTGCCGGTGGTTATCCCGGTTGGAAACCAAACATGAAATCGCCTATCCTTACCACTATGCAGGCTACATACAACAAACTTTACGGAAAAGAACCTAAGATAATGGCTATCCACGCCGGTTTGGAATGTGGTTTGTTTGGTACTATGTATCCTAATTGGGATATGATTTCGTTCGGTCCTACTATTATGTATCCACACTCTCCTGACGAAAAAGTAAACATCGCCAGTGTTGGAAAATTCTGGGATTACCTTGTGGAAACCCTTAAGAACATTCCTGTAAAATAATTATTATAATCCTTGCCGTTCGTTGTTAGAGTGGCAAGGATTTTTTTTCTATTAGTAAGATTATAATATAAATAATTATGAAAAATATATATTTGATATTAAAGGTAGCATGTGTAGTTCTATTGATGGGAGCTTGCACTCCTGAAGAATTTGAACAATTCGACAATTCAACAGTACATCAGGATTGGCCATTGACTATGAATAGGACCGGTCATGTGGTGGATAGTGTTGTATGGTATGAAACAGAGGAAAATCATGCGAAATGTATTTATGAGTACGATCAAAATAATAGATTGAAGAAGCGTACTTTGTATATTACTATATTAGAGCAAGGCCAAGTTAAAAATAAAATGTATGTAGATACTTTGGAATATGATGGTGATCGTTTGCAAAAAATAAGAGTTATCAGTTGTACTGACCCATACCATCACTCGGATCAATTATTCTTTTATGATGAAGAAGGGAGGTTGATTAGATCTGAATATGAAGATAATGTTATGTGTTTTGCTTACAGAAATGGATGTATGGATAGTGTGTATTTTCCTAGTGATCCGGAGATGTATATTCTCTTGTATTACGACACAAGGGGGAATGTTGTAAGAACACTTCATAGACTAATGGAATATGATATGCTGGATCAGCCAACAGGAAAATACTATACACGAATGTATGAATATGAATATGATAATAATCAACGTCCTAATTTCAATGTAGATAATGCATTTATGTATGAGCCTCTTTTTGGGCAAGGAAGTTCCTATTATACTTTTGTTAGAATGATTTCGCCAAACAATATGACGAGATATAGTGCAGGACCTGAAATTTGGGAGTATGAATATAACGAACGTGGACTTCCAACTACTATGTATCATCAGTTTGCAGATGTCGTACCTACATACCATCCGGTATTTAGATTTACTTATAGGGCTGTAGAATAGGAGACGATTGTGTTGTTATAAAAGGAAGCCTAAATTTACATCAATCGTACAGACTGCTTTAGAAGTATTATTAACGAGTAGTTGAAGAAAAACGAATTAAAAAATCCTTACCGTTCGTTTGCTGAATGGCAAGGATTTTTTTATTTCAATCTTTTCTCAAAACTCATCGCAAGCTGTTTGAAGAAATTCACGGTCGTGTTCTTCTGAAACATTACTTTCCAAGTTGAACGTTATTGGAAGAACGAATTCTGTGCGTACCGGTTCGCCGTTAAATATGCCCGGTTTCCACTTAGGCATAGCGTTGATTACGCGTAGAACTTCTTTGCCGCAGCCTCCGCCAATGTCGCGAAGTATCTTGACATTGGATATTTGTCCGTCTTTTTCTACAACAAAACCGGCGTAAACAACCCCTGTAATATTCTTTCTTATTGCCTTTTTGGGATACTTGATGATTCGGTAAAGAAACGCATACATCGAGTCGATACCTCCCGGAAATTCAGGTTTTATGTCTACTTCTACAAATGTTTTGTTGTTTACTGTGTCTGTTTGTGCCGTTGCTGCATTCGTGCCACATAATATTGCTATTGTGGCCAATAAGATTAATTTCTTCATTGTATGGTATTTTTCTATTTTGTTATTGTATGTTATCACTTCGCTTTTTTCTTTCGTATGTTAGAGTTTTTCACTCTCAGCGACATGTTTTTCAGTCTTTCGTTCAGTTCGGCGCGTGCTATAAATTGCACACCGCGGTTGGTTATTGTTTTAGAGTTGCAGTCTTTACGATTTTTTACGCTTGTGGCTTTTATGGTAGGTTTTATGGTGCCTAACGGCCCCAAGTCTACCGAGTGCCCCTGCGATATTTTTTCTGTTACTACCTCTACCAAGGTTCTTAACATCATTTCGCCGTCGGCAAAACTTAGAGTTGTGGCATTTTCTATTTCTTCCAGCAAGTTGCCGGTCGGCAGGTTCCTGCGTGGTCCGCGACTGAGGGTGAAGTATTCTTTGCCCTTGTGAGGGCCTACGGTAAGTTTTTTTCGTACTATGTATATATCCATTTTATTCCTCCTTGTCGGTGTTTATCAGTTTGGCTTTGGTGTATTCTTTCAGTCCGGCATTTTTTATTGCATTTTTCAGGTCGGTGTGTGGGCGAAAGCCTGTTGTTATGCTCGAAATGCAATTTTTTATGGTAGCGTCTTCAACGTTGTCTACCATTTTGGTTATCATTTTTGGGTAAAAAGTCCCCAAACCCTCTATTTCTACATTTTCGCCTATTTCCAGCCATTTATAAATTTCGTAAGCCAAGGCGTTTACAAATCCGCTTATTTCTCCGCTTTGGCATGATGTTCGGGCTGCTACCTCTTTTGCTATCTCGTCGAACGAACAGCGGTTGGCAAGTCGTAGCGTTGCTATCCAGCGGTCTTTGCCTAATATTTTTCGGGGTTTAACTTCGTAGGTCAAATAATTATTTCGTGCCATAAAGTCGTCGTTTTTATTCAATATTATTCGTTATCGTTGTTTTCTTGTTGCTTTTTGGTGTTGGGATGAGGGTCGGCGTTGTAAACTTTTTTGTCCACCAGTTTTACGCCGGCATCTTTTATCACATCTTTCAGCCGCTTGGTAGGTCTGAATAGTACCCCTGTTTTCGTTATCGAAAATTGGTTTACTTTTTTTGCCGAATCCTGAGCCTTTGCGGTGATGGTGGGGGCAAAGGTTCCTATAGAGTCCAGTTTTACCACACCTCCGGATGCCAAATGTCCGGATATACATTCTTCTACCTCTCTCAGCACCATCATTACTGTAGCTGCCGACACCGAACTGCGTTTAGATACCTCGGCAGCCAATGCCTCGCTATTCACATAGTTGCCATAGCTTACCTTGGCAAGGTATACTTCGCTTACATTGCCTTTGCTTACCAGTTTTTGTCGTTTTTTTATATATCCTATTGCCATAGTTTGTTTGGTTTTCGTTCGTTTTACATTAAAAAGTTTTTGTGTTTACATTAAAAAACTTTTGCGTTTACATTAAACATATACTGTTCTACATGTTTTGTATATAGTAACGTATAAATTATAATTATAATATTCTACATGTTTTATTTATTCTCTCCTAACGTCGTTAGCGGTATTTACTAACGTTATTAGGAGTATTTGCTAACGTCGTTAGCATGCTGTACTAACGTCGTTAGGAGATGTATATTTAAATAGGCGTAGTACTATATATGTAATATGTATGACAGTATATATATAACATGTACACTACTATATTTCTAACAATAATGCAATTTTGTTTTAACGTAATGGCAATTGTATTCAAGGCAACTTCTAAAAATTGCTTTGCCGGTGATTTGTGGAATTTTCTAGAGACGTACCGAGGTGCGTCTTTGCAATGCATAGCGGGCTATGCGACCCCTAAAGAAATAGAAAGATTACAACAAAAAACGTAATGTTGCGATTAAGCGAGTAAAGAGCAATGCCTAAGCATTAGCTATTTCGAGCGATAGCAACATCGACAAAGTCAAACCACGCAAAAGTTCTTTTAAATAATGTTAGATAGTTTCTGAACGTGGAATTTTTAGAAGTTGCCTATAAAAAATAAGACATCGCATTATTTAGTAGTAGCTACTCAGTATAGAGATGCTGCAATTGTATTGCCTGGATAAAAAGCAAATGTATTTGACTCTGAGATTGTTAATATTCCTATTCCTCTTCCACAAGAAGGCATCTTTGTAGGTTATGGTAAAACAACCGACACTGTCACTTTTATATTTGACGATGAAATTGTTCTCAAACATTACTATTTTAAAGATACTAATTTTTTGCCATACGATTCGCCACTTGGTTTGTACATATTTCCGACAGAACATAATATTTGGAAGTTTAGTTCGTGGCATCCTGCTGGTGAACAATCGTATACCTACACCATCACCGAAGAAGATTACCAAAGGGCATTGGAACAAAGCGGAAAATAAATGATAAAGGAAAAGGTGCGGCACAGATGTCGCTCCTTTTTTATTTGCTTATATTGTTACAATAATTGTGAGTTCGACGGCATTTTGCCGATTGTAAATAAATGTGTAATTTTGCAATAGTTTTGTAAGTAATAAAGTATAAACATAAAAGAATAAAAAACATTATAACTATGAGATATAAAAGTATATACGCGATGTTGTTGGCGTTGCTTCCACTGTTTGGTGTGGCACAGAATTACACTATCGTAGTGCCCAAAAAAGCCACAAATGTAGAGCTTGAAGCTGCCAACGAGTTTAAATATTTTGCCAAAGAAGCCATGGGCGAAGACTTTCCCATAGTGGCCGACAAAGACTATAAGGGAATGTCCAACTACATATCGGTGGGCAAAACCAAGTTATCGAACAAAGTGTACAACAAATATTCGCCACAGCTTAAATGGGACGGCTTTGCAGTGCATTCTGATGGTAAAAATCTTTACCTCGTGGGCAATGAAGGCAAAGCTTTGCTATATGCAGTATATCACTATTGGGAAAAATATGGTGGTGTCAGAGTGTTTACGGCAAACGAGATGATGATACCCAAACGTACATCGGCAATGTTGGCTACTGCTGTCAGCGACGTACAGAACCCATCGTTTCAATATAGAGAAACGTTGCATGTATTGCCAAACATATCGCAACGCTATGCCGATTTTCATCACACCCACAACCGTGCCGACATGGAACGCAGTTGGGGTATGTTTGTACACACCTACCAACATCTTATACCCGAAAAAGAATACTTTGGCAACCACCCCGAATGGTTTGCACAAGTGAACGGTCGTAGGGTTCGTGATGGTCAGCTATGTTTGAGCAACGAAGCTGTGTTTGAAGAATTATGCAAGAATCTACAAAAAGAAATAGATAAAAATCCGGCTGCCGAAATATGGTCGGTGAGTCAGAACGACAATATAAATGCCTGTACATGTCCCGAATGCTTGAAGTTGGATTCGATGTACGGCGGACAGTCGGGAACTATGCTTTGGTTTACAAACAAGGTGGCAGAACGCTTCCCAAACAAGACTATATCAATGTTGGCCTACCAACACACACGCAATGCTCCAAAAAACATAAAGCCTCGTGGCAACGTAAACATAATGCTTTGCTCTATCGAGAGTCAACGTCAGGCAGCCATAGCCACAAACGATGCCGAAAAGGGTTTTGTGAAAGATGTGGAAGACTGGACTGCCTTGACCGACAATATTTTCTTGTGGGACTATGTGGTGCAATTCCGCAACTATATGGATCCATTTCCAAACATTCATGTGTTGCAACCAAACTTGCAGTTTTTCCACAAACATGGCATAAAGATGATGTTCGAACAAGGCTCGGGCGACAACGTGACCGAAAACCACATTTACCGCACATACTTATTGTCGAAACTTATGTGGAATGTAAACGTAGATGTAGACTCGATACGCACCGACTTCCTTACACACTACTATGGCGAAGTCAACGCACCTATCATTGCCCACTATTACGACACCATGCAGCATGCTTTGGTACAATCGGGACAGGTGTTGGATATATACGGCTATCCTATACACGCAAAAAACGGATACCTAAGCCCGGGAATGATACAACACTACAAAGCATTGTTCGGACAGATGTATATGCAAACAAAGGATACCGTGGTGGCAAATAGAATCCGCTTGTTGGAGTTGCCTTTAGATTTTGCAATCTTAGACATGTCTATGAGCAACGTCTCGGCCGAACTTAGCTACTTTACCACCGTAGGCGGCAAAAAGACATTGCGTCGCGAAATGATGGATATGGCCGAACGCTTTGTGGCCGACTGCAAGAAACACGGTGTTGAAAAACTGGAAGAGATAGAATATCCGCCTGCACGCTTTTTGGAAAACATACAAAACTATGTAAACAAAAGCATCCAGCCAAATATGGCACAGGGCAAACCTATAACATGTGCCACACAGTGGAGCAACGCCTACGATGTGGGAGGTCCGAAAGCATTGGTAGATGGTAACTTCGGTATCGTGAACTACAACTACAACTGGTTGGGATTTTGGGGCGAACATCTTGATGTAACCATCGACCTACAAGAGCTGAAAGACATACACGAGATAATCCTCGACTTCTTCTCCTATCCGTTGGCATGGATATTCGTACCCGAGAAGGTAGAGTTCTACATCTCCACCGACAGCATAAGCTGGGAAAAGGTAGGCGAACAACACTACAAGAACAAAGAAGTGCTTGCAGTGGCACAGATAGTAAAAATGTCGACCGGTCGTTTCGAAAAGAAAGCACGCTATGTGCGAGTGTTTGCCCATTCGATATTAAAGAATCCTTCGTGGCATCGCGGTGTAGGCGAACCTTCGTGGATATTTACAGATGAGATATTGGTAAAATAGTGAGAAAACTATGAAGAAAGTATTTTTGCTTATATTATTGCTATATGATACAATAGTTGGAGCTCAGAATATTTATACTCCATATAAGGAGTACATCTACGAAACCAAAACTGTGATAGACGGTAAAGAAGAAGTGCAATACATAAGCATGTGGGCTACAGATGCTGCGTGGGAAGCCGATTCGTCGCAGAGGGAGCTGTTTTATGCCTATCACAAGCATTACAATAAGGACGGCCTTACAACGGCGTGGCCATATAACGGTAATGTAGAAAGTACAGGTATTATAGAAACAGAAAACCGTATATGGTTGCACCCTCCGCGTTGGAATAACCTTGAGATACTTGAATACTTTCCTTTTCCGGAAATAAACAAAAATGCTTTATGCGGAGATAAATATAAACGCATGTTTCTTGGGAGTGTGGATTTCTTAGACCGATGGATGTTTCTTCGCTACAAAATGACGGTAGAAACTATTGGCAACAAAATCATAATCCAAGGCAAAGCCAAAAGCCGACGAGGCGAATGGTTGGAAATGATTACCTACGACAAAGAAAAAGGATTTGTCTATATGGAGTTTATATCTCCCGTTGATAGGACAATCAAACTGAAGTTGGTGAATATTATAGAACACAAATAGAAATTAGCATACTTTGATTGTCGGTATTAAAAGTGATGTAGTAAGAACTTGAAGTAGTTATACAATAAAGTTTTAGTTCCTTATACTAATGACGAGAATAGAGTTCACAACCTTGTAGTTTGCAAAGTTGTGAACTTGTTTTTGTTTATGTGTAATCCAACAACACAATGCAGATAAAGCGAATGGAAATATAATCTGGATATTTAGCCTTGATATATACTTGGTATTATATCTCGTTAAATGTAAAAGCTGAAGATTATTAAAGGCTGTTTTGGTGCCTATAAACAAAAAATCTCGCTTGTTTTTGCGAGATTTGTGGAGCTGGGCGGAGTCGAACCGCCGTCCAAACAAGTAACAAAAATGCTTTCTACATGCTTATTCTTTGATTGTTTTTCGAGTTTAAACCGGACAAAGACACCCAAATTAAACCTTAGCTTCGATTAATTTCATTGCAACATCAAAGCCCTGTTGCAACTATCCCATTCTCACGAGCACTTCCATATCGAAAACCGATGGGCGGGGTTGTCGGGAAATGTCTTGTTTCAGCACCTTGTGCCGAAATAATGCAAGCCTACTGTTCTTCAGCTTAAGCAGCAAGAGCGTAATTATTTTCGCCAATTATTGTTTTACATCCGTTTTCAAGGCTGCTGATGTGTGAGCCTGCATGCTTACAAATCCATTATCCTTGCTGTCAAAACCGGTCAGCCCCGTAATGTTGATTTGTACGACATAATGTACTTTGAAAGGATTATATGAACATTCGCATCGAATGTTTGGTTTACCTTTTGGGTACAAAAAAAGCTCTCGTTTTAGGAGAGCTTTGGCGGTCCGGACGAGACTCGAACTCGCGACCCCATGCGTGACAGGCATGTATTCTAACCGACTGAACTACCGGACCATTTTTCTAAGAACTCTTTTCTTGTCGTTTGCGAGTGCAAAGATACAACCTTTTTTCGAACTGACAAAATATTTTTTCAAAAAACTTTTACTTTTTCTTTTAATAGATTGGTATTCAGAGATAAAAAATTTCAACTTTTTTCTTTGTGATTGGGTGAAAAGAGGGTAAAAATGTAGTATTTTATTCTATTTTATTCCGTTTTTTGATATAAATTGTTCTGTTTTTTACTGATGATTTTCTTTCTTCTTGAATTTAAGTGTTTTAAACTTTTTTATACGAATAAAAATATGTAACTTTGCCAAATGTTTCGATACTCGTGTATCGATGTAACGTATTGATAATTATTATTTACAATGAAAATAAACGAAGTAATATCATATTTAGATAGCAAATTTGGTTTGGGTTTGCAAGAAGATTACGATAATTGTGGTTTTTTGATTGGCGACAGACAAACAGAAATAAAAGGTGCTTTGATAGCTGTAGATCTTACGTTGGCTGTCGTCGAAGAGGCAATAGAAAACAATTGTAATCTTATTGTGACTCATCATCCATTTATTTTTTCGGGAATAAAGAGTGTGACAACCGACAGTGCTGTGGGGCAGATGATATATCTGCTTATTCACAACAATATATCAGTTTACGCAGCTCATACCAATTTGGATAATCTAAGTACAGGGGTAAATGCTGTGTTGGCAAAGAAATTGGGCGTGATGGATGCTAAGATTTTACGTCCTGTAGCTGATAAATTGCGTAAGTTGGTGGTGTATGTTCCTGTGGATTATGCCGAGGCTGTACGCACTGCACTATTCGAAGCCGGAGCAGGCCGCATAGGCAACTACGACTGTTGTAGTTTTAATGTAGAGGGTGTAGGAATGTTTAGAGCCGCCGATGGTGCTACGCCTTTTGTTGGACAAGTGGGAGAGTTGCATGCCGAAAAAGAGGTAGAAGTTGCGGTGGTGTACCCTACAATATATGAAAGCAGAATACTGAAACGCCTAAAAGAGGTACACCCATACGAAGAGCCGGCCTACGATTGTGTGCCGCTTACAAATAAATGGCAACAGGTGGGAGCCGGAATGGTTGGAACGTTGGAGCAACCTATGCCTACGTTGGAGTTTTTGGAAAAGCTGAAAAAAGTGTTAGGACTGCCAATGATAAGACATTCGGAATTGTGCAAATCGGAGGTAAAAACTGTTGCTTTTTGTGGTGGTGCAGGTAGCTTTTTGATAGGCGATGCCAAAGGTGCAAAAGCAGATATTTACCTTACCGGCGACTTAAAATATCACGATTTTCAGCAGGCAAATAATGCTTTAATTATAGCCGATATAGGGCATTATGAAAGTGAACAATTCGTAAAAGAATTAATTTATTGGGAAATGTCTAAAAAATTTAGTAACTTTGTTTCCCGAATTTCGGCACAAAATAAAGGTTTTGTGTTATATATTTAATTAGAAAACAATAATATACATAGATATATGGCAAAGAAATTATCTGCTGCAAAAGTGGCTGAACTTGAAAAAGAGGCGATGATTAACGAGGCACTTCGCCAACAAGAGGTTGATATTATAGTAGAAAATCGTCTTGTAGCGTTGTATACATTGCAAAGTGTAGATACCAAAATAGATAAAATTCGTATTGTTAGAGGTGAGTTACCTTTGGAAGTACAAGATTTGGAAGACGAAATAGCAGGATTGAACACACGTATTTCTAATTACCAATCGGAAATATCTGTGGCAGAAAAAGCAGTGTCGGAACATAGAAATGCGATAGCTGAACATAAAGAGTTGATAAAAAAATACGAAAAACAACAAGAAAATGTTCGTAACAATCGCGAGTTCGAGTCGTTGAACAAAGAAATTGAGTTCCAAAATTTGGAAATTCAGCTTTGCGAACGTAAGATAAAAGAAAATAATGCTAAGATAAAAGAAAAGCATCAACATATAGAAATAGCTAAAAATACTTTGGAACTTCGCCAAAACGACTTGATGGCAAAGAAAGATGAACTAGAAGAAATCACCAAAGAAACAGCGTTGGAAGAAATAGAATTGTTGAAGAAATCGGAAGAACAAGGACAATATATTGAAGAACGTTACTTGACAGCTTACAAGCGTATCCGTAATGCTGCTCGCAATGGTTTGGCAGTAGTTGTGGTAGACAGAGATGCTTGTGGTGGTTGTTTCAACAAGATTCCTCATCAACGCCAAATGGAAATAAAAATGCACAAAAAAGTTATAGTGTGCGAACATTGTGGACGTATTTTGGTAGACCAAGATATCGTAAACAAATCATTAGAAAGATAATTTTTATTGTTGTTTTCATGAATTTATATTTTAGGGGGTAAATATTTGTTTACCCCTTTTTCTTGCAAATAGATTTCGAAAGGTTGCTTTCTTACAAGTTGAATATATTGGGTGGGGTTATAGTATGAGTTGTGTAAGGTAGGTGTAATGTTTTGGCAACGATACCATAGACAAGAATACATTTTTTTACGAACAAATAAGGTAGACTATATATGAAAAAAAGAATAGCATTGGTGGCACACGATAGCTGTAAACGCGACATGGTGGCATGGGTAGAGGCCAACAAAGATGTGCTGGCAAAACAAGAAATAACGGCTACCGGTACCACTGGCAGACTGGTAGAAGAGGCATTGAACAAAGATATTGCCGACGAGGATAGCAAGGTGTGTGTACGAAAACTGAAGTCGGGACCATTGGGTGGCGACCAACAGTTGGGGGCTTTTATTGCCGATGGTAGCATAGATATGGTAGTGTTTTTTTGGGATCCGATGACTCAGCAGCCTCACGATGTAGATGTAAAAGCACTACTTAGAATAACAGTGTTGTACAATGTGCCTATGGCTTGCAACAGAACTACTGCCGACTATCTGATATCGTCGCCGTTGTTTTTGGACGAGGACTATTGCCGACAAGAAAGAAGTTACGACAGTTATATAAACAGAAAAATAGACTAATACGCATATACTATGAAACCTCTTATATTGATATCCAACGACGATAGTGTTGTTGCCAAAGGATTGAAAGTGTTGGTAGATGCTGTCAGAGAGTTTGGCGATGTGGTGGTGATGTCTACCGATCTTAATGCTTCGGGCAAAAGTCATGCACTTACTACCAACCAGCCTCTTCGTGTGCGTAGCGTACATTCTGAACCCGGTTTGGATATATATGCATGCAATGGTACACCTGCCGACTGTGTGAAACTGGCCGAAGCTTTCTTTTGCAGCCGCAAACCAAGCCTGGTGTTGTCGGGAATAAATCATGGTAGCAATGCCTCTATAAATGTAATTTATTCGGGTACTATGGGGGCTACTATAGAGGCTTCGATAAATGGCTTTCCTGCCGTTGGATTTTCGTTGCTCAACCATTCGGCCGATGCCGATTTCGCGGCTTGTGTTCCGATAGTAAAGACTATTGTTGCCGATGTGTTGAAGAATGGGTTGCCGGAAATGACATCGCTAAATGTGAATATCCCAAACTTGCCATACTCCGAAATAAAAGGTATGCGTGTGTGTCGACAAGCCAAAGCATCGTGGGCCGATAGCTACGAAAAGCGAACCGACCCTAATGGCCGCGACTATTGGTGGCTTACAGGCGAGTTTATATGCAACGACAATGCCGAAGATACCGATATATGGGCATTAGATAATGGTTATGTGTCTATAGTTCCCACACGTCCCGACTTTACCTCGCATAGTGCTATAGAACATTTGCAGCAAAGATACAAATAGGCTCATGCCAATTGTGTCAATGGGTGGATTGGTGTTACAAATATTAGTAAACAATTTGTTGTTGGTAAAAGAAACTTTATAATTGATGTTTTTTTCGTAATTTTGCCAACTCAAACCAAAAGAAGATAGGATATAATTATGCCAGTAGATACGTTTAGACATAAAGGATTACGAAAAAGATTGTGTGCCGAACTTAGAGAAAAAGGTATTACCAACGAGGCCGTATTGGCAGCAATGGAAAAGATACCTCGTCATTTCTTTTTAGAGTCGTCGTTTGATGTTATAGCATACGAGGACAGAGCTCTACCCATACTATGCGACCAAACTATATCTCAGCCATACACCGTGGCATTCCAAACTCAGCTGTTGAATGTAAAACCGGGCGACAAAATAATGGAGATAGGTACCGGTTCGGGATATCAGACATCGGTGTTGTGTGAGTTGAAGGCTCAGGTGTTTTCTATAGAAAGACACAAAGGATTGTTCGATAAAGCAAAAAAACACCTTGCCGAACTGGGGTATACTGCAAAAACTTTCTTCGGCGACGGGTACAAAGGCCTGCCTGCCTACGGACCTTTCGATAAGGTGATAGTAACATGCGGAGCACCGGAAGTGCCTACTGCTATAGTGGAACAAATGAAAGTGGGGGGAATAATGGTGATACCTTTGGGCAGCGAAGTACAAGAAATGAAGTTGCTGACCAAGATAAGCCAAACCGAACTTGTGGCCGAAACATTCGATACGTTTAGATTTGTGCCTATGCTGGAAAAACGAAAGTTTTAGCACAAAAAGGCTATACAATAAAACTATAGCGAAATTGTCGTACAGTAAAGAAGACAGTTTCGCTATTTTTGTGTCTTAGACATAGAAACGTGCGGCGTTTGATGCGTGGGAAAACTATGTAAACACTGCTGCTTATACCATAAAGGTAAAAAATACTTTCTTCATATTGTGTAATATTTTAAACGATTGTATAATTATCTTTCTTCCGTTTGTAAGACATATATAGTATTATTTGATTCTTATTTTTTATCGTTACTAAAACATCTTTAAAGATGTGTTTGGATAGCATTGAAAACCTCTTTTGAGAACCTTGGAGGGTTCAGCAACGAACCTTGGAGGGTTCAGAAGAGAACCTTGGAAGGTTCGTGAAAGGACCTTGAAAGGTATAAAAATACAACGACAATAAACGGCAAAAACAACTCCGACAAAATGAACTCGCAGCTTTTGTTTTGTGGTGTTGAGTGGGGAATATTGTTGTTTATTTATGGGTGATTTATATTAACGAAATAATAAAATTGTCATATATTAACATCGGCTGATTTAACACGAAAAATGGCGTATTTTTCCCAAAAAATGTATTGATATGCGTATATTTAAACTACGAACCCTTTTGAAAATTAACCACTTGATTATCAAAAAATGTTGCTGTTGTAGTTTTGAGCGGAAAAAGCTTTGGCGATGGCGATATACCGCTATCGCTAGAAAAGTATATGGTTCTACTGATGAAACCCTATGGTTATCGTGATGAAACCCCCATGGTTTTGCCATGGAAGCATGGCATTTTCACTATAAAAACCCCATGCTTTTTCGTCGAAACCGTGCTTTTTTCGAGCTGAAAACATAGTGATAGAATGTTGTATTTAACATTTGAAATTTTTCTTTAACATTTGCTCTTGTGCAAAATGTTCTCGATTATGGCATTCCTATAATGGTGTTGCGGTATGTCGGGCGTGGTTTTTCTCGGAGCCGAAGGTGGTGCTTCCAAATATGCAAAACATGCTAAAGGCGTTGCATATTTCATATATCCGGGCTTTGTCTGTAATAGTCGGAAGTAGCCTTTACACAGAGCATTGAAACCGAAAAATCATGTGTTGCGAAAAAAAACATCGAAATAGTTTTTGTAATTGAAACTTTTGTAGTACCTTTGTAGTTCTATTCCGGATGTAGTGGAATAGTGTATGTTTTTGCAAATCAAAATAATATATTTATATATGGAAATTATAGGAAAGTTAATAAGAGTTTTACCTGAGCAATCGGGCGAAAGTGCAAGAGGCAGATGGGTAAGAGGTGGTTTTGTTATCGAAACATCGGAACAGTATCCACGTATGGTTGCATTCACAATGTTTGGCGAAGATAAGGTAGCAATGATAAAAGGCATAGCGATAGGCACACAAATAAATGTACATTTTTCGCCTGAATCTCGCGAGTTTCAAGATCGTTGGTATACCGATTTGCGCTGTTTTCGCATAGATACCTTCAATCCTGCTACCGTTGGCACTCCATACGGAGCACCACAACAAGCCTACAATCCGGGCATGGCTGCACCTCAACAACCTGCACCGCAAATGCCTGCAGAACAATCGCCGGCATTCGCTTCGGCTCCAAGTGGCGATGCTTTGGCTGCCGACGATGATTTGCCATTCTAGTCCCCGACATACTATTTGCACCGCTACACTGGCACTGCAAGTAGGACCATGGCAGAAAAAACGTCTATTGGTTTTGTGCCGATAGTGGATATATACAATATTGAACAAGCCGTATGAAACATCAACGTCATACGGCTTTTGATTAACCCCAAGAATACTAAAAATGGATATTATGACTAAAGATGAATTGAGAAAATTGGTGCGTGCCGAAAAGAAAAAGGTGTCGTTGGAGGAAAAGAAACAACGCTCCGAAAAGATATGGCAGCAGTTGGAAACCGATCCTAAGTTTGTAAGTGCGTCGGTGGTATTGTTGTATTGGTCGATGGCCGACGAGGTGTATACACACGACTTTGTACAAAAGTGGGCTCAGAAAAAAACATTGTTGTTGCCGGTGGTAGATGGCGATACTTTGCGAATAAAGCCTTTTACTACTATAGATAATATGGTGATAAGCGAACAGTTTGGAATAGGCGAACCTATAGGCGACGACTATACCAACCTTTCGGATATCGACGTGATAATAGTGCCGGGTGTGGCATTCGACAGAAAAAAGAATCGTATGGGGCGTGGTCGTGGGTACTACGACAGACTGTTGTCGACATGCGATGCTCATAAAATAGGGGTAGGTTTCGACTTTCAGTTGTTCGACACTGTGCCTACTCAGCCTTTCGATATTCCGATGGATAGCGTGGTGACTGAAACCGAAGTGTTTCTATAGACAGCTTATAAAAAATCCACGTTCAGAGTAGGCATTCATTATTTTAAAAGAACTTGCCCGATAGAAAAACTAATGGTATAGTATAAAACAAAAAAGTACAAACAACATTGTTGCTTGTACTTTTTTTGTATCTACACATAGCGTTTGTTAGTACGAACGATATGTAGATTTATTTTTTTTCTTGTCACCTGTCACCTTGTATGTTTTGTTCACCATTGACGAACTTTTGGATTTAGGCTTGTACATTGAACCCTTTTTCGACGACGAACATGATGTTGTTCCTACCGAACAAACTGACACTAAACCTATCATAAACACCGCAAAAATTATATTTTTGCAAACTTTTCGTATTATCATGACGATTATATTTTATTGATTTCTATCTTATTATATTAATGTTTGCATCGCAAAGCACTTAGCAAAATAACAAAAAAAAACTGTAATATGCAAGCGAATAGCTATAAAAACTTTTTTGAAGAGTAATATTTATGTTCTGCGAAACATATTTTGAGGCAATATATACTGCCGGAACGGAGATTGGCAGCGAATAAAAAACCTTGCAAAAGCCTTATGTCGGCATCTTGCAAGGTCTGCTTTGCGGAGAGACAGGGATTCGAACCCTGGAAACGCTTTTGACGTTTACACACTTTCCAGGCGTGCCTCTTCAACCACTCGAGCATCTCTCCAAATCGTTTGCAAAAGTACACTTTTTTTTTCATTTAGAGTGCCTTTTTTGCCTGTAGTAGGAATATTTTATTTTCTACTTGTTATAATGTTCTGTTTTTAAGATGTGTATATTGTCGATATTTTTTGCTGTTTGCCTACTGAAACGATTGCAAATCGATCAATTTTTTGTACAATCCGTTGTTTTCTATCAACTTTTTGTGTGTTCCGCGTTCCACTATTTTGCCCTTATCCATCACTATTATTTCGTCGGCATGTTGTATTGTCGATAGGCGATGTGCTATCACAATCGATGTTCTGTTTTTCATCAATCGGTCTAATGCTTCCTGTACATAGTATTCCGATTCTGTATCCAATGCCGATGTTGCTTCGTCGAGTATCAGTATTGGAGGGTTCTTAAGAATGGCACGAGCTATGCTTATTCGTTGGCGTTGTCCGCCCGATAGGGTAAGCCCTCTGTCGCCTATATTGGTGTAGTAGCCGTTGGGTAGTTTGGCTATAAATTCGTCGGCATTTGCTATCTTGGCGGCATTTATTACTTTTTCTGGGTCTGTGTCGCGTAGTCCGAAGGCTATATTGTGCATCACACTATCGTTAAACAATATGCTTTCTTGCGATACTATGCCTGTAAGTTGTCGTAGCGAGTTGATGTTCATTTGCGTTATTGGTACACCATCTATCAGTATCTGTCCGGCAGTGCAGTCGTAGAATCGAGGTAGCAAGTCTACAAGTGTTGTCTTCCCGGCTCCCGACGGGCCTACTATGGCTATGGTTTTCCCTTTTTCGATATTTAGGTTTATATTGTCCAGTACGTTGGTGTTGCTTTTGTCGTCGGCATAGGCAAACGATACGTTGCGGTATTCTATATTATGATCGAAGGTGGTTTTTACTATTGCGTTGTTGCATTCTTTTATGCACTCGTCTTGGTCTAACACCTCGAATATACGTCCGGCCGCGGCACTGCCTTTTTGCAGATTGTAGTATGCCGATACTACGGCTTGTGCAGGGGGGATAATACGCGAAAAAACGATAACGAAGAATATTAGTATAGCAGGACGTAGTTCTCCGCCTATGACAAGCGAACCTCCAAACACTACAATTACGGCAAGTATAAGTGTTGCCAATAGTTCGATAAGTGGCGATCCAAGCTCTTTGCGTTTGGCAACTTTTATCATCCGACGGGTGTATTCTTGGTTTTCTTTTTCGAAACGTTTAGACATCTCGTTTTCTATATTGAACGATTTGATGGCCTTTATCCCAAACACAGCCTCTTCCAACACCGAAAATAGGTAGCCCAACTTGTCTTGACCCTTGGTGGAGTTGCGTTTTAGGCTTTTGCCCACTTTGCTTATTATAAATAGTGCTATAGGCAAAACCACTATGGCAAACAGCACCATCTTAGGACTAATGAATATAAGTACTGCTGTAAAAACTATGATATTGATAGGGTCTTTTACCAACATTTGCAGGCAGTTGAATACCGACCATTCTATATCGGCAAGGTCGTTGGATAGGCGGCTTATGATGTCGCCTTTGCGTTGTGCCGAAAAGAAAGATACCGGAAGTATGGTGATATGATGATAAAAATCGTTGCGAATACGTTCTATCATTCCGTTACGGATGGGACTTAAAAAGTACATGCCTAAGTAGCGAGATGTGTTGGATAGGAACGAGCAAGCTATATAGCCTATTGCCACAAAAAACAAACATTGCCATGTTCCGTGTGTGAGTTTTAATTGGTAAAGCTGCCATGTCAGCCAATCGGTCATGGCTGATTGGTTTAGTGAAAATGTAGGTTCGGAAGTGGGAGGGTTGCTTACTCCAAACAATAGTTCGATAAACGGAACTATCATGGCAAACGAGAAAAGAGAAAAAAACACGAAACATATATTGAAAAATATGTTCAATGTTATCTGTTTTGGGAAAAAACGCAAGTATCGAAATATGCGGAATATATTTTTCATTTAGTCGATATTGTTTTATTTTTTGGTTATTACAAATACTGTTCTTCTGTTTTTTGCACGGCCTTCTTCGGTATCGTTAGGTGCTATTGGGTTGGCTGCTCCGTAGCCTTTGTATTGTATTCTGTCGGGCCTTACACGGTTGTTCAACAAGTAGTCGTATACCGATTTTGCACGCTCTTCCGAAAGTTTTAGGTTGGCATCGTCCGACCCTATATTGTCGGTATAGCCTTCGATGGTGGCATGTACGGTAGGATTTTCTCTCAAAAACTCTATAAAGGCATTCATCACCAATCGGCTTTTGTCTGTAAGTTCCGACGAGTTGTTTTCAAAAACAATGTCGTTTATTTGGTAGCTGCCGCCGACTTCTATGGGTAATATTTGGAAATGTATTGCCGAATCGGGCAAAATAGTGGTCTTTTGTGGGAATAATATAGAACTGAACGAATAGCCATCGCGTTTGGCTATAAGTATATAATCGTTTTTAGGATTTAGTACTGCTGTAAATGTTCCATCATCGTCGGCTATGGTATAGTAGGTTTTTTCTTTGGTTCCATTTACAAATAGTTCCAGCTTTCCGCCTATGGGGTTGTTGTTTTCGTCGACAACTTTGCCTCGTACAATGGTAGTTTTTTGTGGTTTGATGGTGGGGTATAAGTCGAACTCGAATATATCCATGCCTCCTTTGCTGGCATATTTGTTCGATGCGAAGTAGGCTTTAGCACCATTGGTAGTAACACCAAAACAAAACTCATCGTCTTCGGTGTTTATGGGATGTCCGAAGTTTACGGGTTTCTGAATCCTGCTATCGTCGATGCGAGTATAGTACATATCGTATCCTCCCAATCCTTCCCATCCGTCGGAAGAAAAGTAAAGCGACTTGCCATCGGGGTGTATAAAAGGTGTTCGTTCGTTGCCTTCGGTGTTTACAGCCGGACCTACATTTTCGGCACGGCTCCAATCGCCATTAGGCAAACGACGTACTCTCCATATATCTGTACCACCATAGCTGCCTTGGCGGTTGCTTACAAAGTATAGATAATTGCCGTCGGGAGTTATCGAGGGCATAGATTCGAATGTGCTTGGCGTGTTCACATTGGTGCCCGCATTTTGCGGTTTGCTCCATTCCCCGTCCTTGTATTCGCAAAAATATATGTCGGAATTGCCCTTTTGGTCATTGTCTTTTATCGAGAAGTATAGTAGTTTGTTGTCGGCTGTCATGCTGAAATAGGCTTCGTATTTTCCCGAGTTGAAGGGGCTGGACATTCGACGTCCTTTGTCGAAGGTGCCATTTTTATCTCTATGGCTTACCATCAGCATGGGTATTCGTGTTTCCAGTTCTTGTTTGTAGAAGGTGCTGTTGTCTTCGCTTTTCACCACATCGCGTTTGTAGTACATATATTCACCATCGACGGTAAGGTATGCCATATATTCGTTGGCATCCGACGATACTCCATCTATGGTTTTAGGTTCGAAAGGTACGGGATTAAGGTAGGCTTTGGTAAGCAATCGCGACCAATAGGCATAGTTTTCGGCTTCTTCCATCAGTATATCATATTCTCCGTTTAGGCTTTCTTCGGCAAGGTTGAAGAAGTTGTCGAAGTTTTTGGCAGCATCTTCGTAGCGTTCGTAGCTATAGTTCACTATGCCCATATAGTAGTGAACGCGTGCATCGGGAAAGTCGGGGCATAGCTCCAATACTTTAGAAAAATAGCGGTTCATACTGCTGAGGTTCTCTTTTTGTGCTGCTATAAGACCTAAAATAAAATATGGTTCGGCTACTTCAGGCTCGTCTGTTGTTATTTTTCGTAGTATCGTAGTACTGCCATTAAACTGTCCTTTTCCAAATAGTTCGACGGCTTTTTCGTATTCTTTTTTGTTCTTTTTGCTCATCTCTATTTCGCAAAACGATTGCGAAAATACCGACAAACTTGCAAATAAGCCTATTAATAGTATTATGATTCTTTGCATGATTGGTGTTTGAACGTATTTGTTATTACTTTATTATTAAACTGTTACTTTAATAATTATGTTTGCTCTGTTGCTGCAAAGATAATAAATTTACTCAATATATAGGCGTTTTTTTATTATCTCTTTTTCTTTAGTGAAGCTTGGTGTTGCTAAAGTTATTTTTCTCGTTCGCACAAAATAATGGTTTTGCTATTGTCGCTTTTGGTCAATGCTATTACAAACAGATTGCCTCCCTCTTTTAGTTTCAGTTTCTTTTGTAGCTGCTCGCTAGGTGTGGGATAGTTGCGTGTTACAACATGGGCTTTGCCGTCGGGTATGGCGGTTGCTATTTCTTTTGCCGATAGTGGCATATCTTTTATCACTTTGAATATTCGACCAGGAAAGTCAGTAATTCTTTTGTCGGAGGTGTATAGGTGTGTGTTGCGGTGTAGTTTTGGAATATCGTATAGTTGGGATAATGTTTTGAATGCGCCACCTTTTAGTAGAGCTACATTTGGGTCGTATATATAGTTGTGTATGGTAGAGGTGTATGGTATGCTTAGTTCGTTTTCGTGGTTGCGGTCAAAAACGATTTTGTCTACACTGCCATTACTGTTGATATTTATGCAGGTGTACTTTTTATTTGGAATTTCTGAATTTTTCGAACAAAGGAACAGCACTTCTTTGCATTCGTTTTTTACTGCCAAAATTATTATTTCTTCTATATGTTGCAGCTGCTTTGTGGCTAGCAAAATGTCTAACATCGGCGACGATTTTATCAGCAATTTGTCGGCTTTGCCAAGTAGCAAATTCATATTTTCTAATATGTTTGGAGTGCAATTTTCGAATGCCGACACTTTTTTCCCGTTGTCGTCCCTACGTGCAGGATCTATATATAGCAAATCGAAATACCTGTCGGTGGATTGCAAAAAGTCTATGCCGTTGCCACAATAGGGGGTTATGTTGTCTTGGTGTATTGCCTTGAAATTGTGCGAAGCAATGGTGTATAGCTCTTCGTTTTGTTCGACATATACAAGACTTTTGGCATGTTTGGCCATGAATATGCTGTCTATTCCCAGTCCGCCGGTTATGTCGGCAATATTTTTATTTGTAGCAAATTCTGTGCCTTTGAATGTGGCAGTGATTTCGGACGAGCATTGTTCTCTGTTTAGCTTTGGGGGATATACAAAGTCGGAGTATGCTGCCAACGATGGAATTTTGTCCGTTGCCATACGGTAGCCTTCTACTTGTTGTGCCACAAATTTCATATCCCATTGTGGGTATTTTTTTTGTTGTAGCACTAGCTGCAAAGGGTCGTCGTTGCGGTGCAATAGTATAAATTCTCTTAGTTCGTCCGTCCAAATCATTGTCTAGTGTAGTATGATTAAAAAAATATAAAGGTTGAGAAAATCAACCTTTATATTTTTGACTATTAATAAAAATGTTTAGTATATTCCGTTTTCGTGTAGTTCTTTCAAACGAGCCACTACCATAGGACGGTCTTCTTTGTAGGTAACGCCAAACCATTGAGCAGTAGTTTTAAGAACTCTCATTTTGGCATATCCATTATCGATAAATGTGTTTACCGCAAATGGTATGTAGTATTCTGATTTTAGTTCGTTACCCGATTTTTTCAAGAAGTCTACAAATAGCTTTTCCGATTCTACAAAGTAGTCGGGTGTGAAACCGAACAAATTCATTGATACAGTGGTGTCGGCTTGTAGAGGATGTGTGCTGCCATCGGTGTCTTTGTATTCGATACCATTGTTTGCACGTGCTATAGATGTGCGTTCTGTCATTGATACTAGGTAGTTGTCGTTGTCTATATTACATACACCACGCGACACAGAACCATTTTCCGAAAGGGTGTTTTCCAATTTGTAGCCTACCATACAATAGTCACCTTTGCTATCGGCACTTAGAGTTTTTAGGTAGTTTGCCATCACTTGGAATGCATCTTGACCATAAAAGTCGTCAGCATTGATAATGGCAAATGGTTCGTTCACAACGTCTTTTGCCATAAGTATTGCATGGTTTGTACCCCATGGTTTTTCTCTTCCTTCAGGAACTTTAAATCCTTCAGGTAGTTTGTCCAACTCTTGGAACACATATTCCATTTGTATTTCGTTGTTGAAACGTTCCGGATTTATGGCAGCTTTAAATTCGTTTTCAAAGCTGTGGCGGATAACGAATACTACTTTTCCAAATCCTGCACGGATGGCATCGCGGATAGAATAGTCCATTATTGTTTCGCCATTTGGACCTACTCCGTCCATTTGTTTTAGTCCTCCGTAGCGACTACCCATACCGGCAGCCAATACTAATAATGTTGGTTTCATATTGTTGTGTGTTATTTTGTTTTTAATATTTTCGTTTCTGATTGAAGAATTGTTTTATAATTGTTTCGCACTCGTCGACGAGTATTCCTTTTGTAACCTTCGTTTTTGGGTGAAGTATGTTTGTTGATATTTTAGAAAAACCTTTCTTTTGGTCCGACGCTCCATATACTATTCGTCCTATCTGAGTCCATGCTGCAGCACCTGCACACATAATGCATGGTTCAAGGGTGACGTATAGGGTGCAGTTTTGTAGATACTTGCCGCCAATGGTTGATGTGGCAGAAGTGAATGCCAACATTTCGGCATGGGCGGTAACATCTTTAAGTTTTTCGGTGTTGTTGTATGCCCGTGCTATTATAGTATCGTTGCAAACGATGATGGCACCAACGGGAATTTCGTCGGCGTCGAAGCCTTTTTTTGCTTCTTTTAATGCTTCTCGCATATAATATTCGTCGGTGTTGTCGAACATAATATTAATGGAAATTAGTTGTTTATTTCGAATATTTTACTGTCGAAAGGTATTAGTTCGGTTTTGGTAAAGTATATGGTTATCGAGTTGAACGATTGGTAACTTTCCACCGACGGGAATAGGTATACACCGTCTATAGGTATATATTCGTTGATGGCTCTCCAATCTACCTCTCTCCGTCTTTTGCCAGTTTCGGGTGTTACGGGCATCATTAAGAATAGCAATCCCGACGACTTTTCAAACATATAGTAGCGGTCCAAATGTTCGGGGTCTAACACTGTGACTCTGTAAACCTCTTGTCCTTCCCATTTCATCTCTACGCATTCTGTAAATTCCAAGCTACGAGCTTCCCACGAATGTAGTGGTTTGCGATAGTCGAAGCCAATAACACTGTCGTAGTACAATTGAAAATTCAGTGTATCCCACTGCTTTATCGATGGTAAATAGTGCCAATATTCTTTCCCGTTAGAGCAGTAGCCCACTGTTTGTTCGCCACGATAAGTAAGTTCTATTCTCGAAAAATTATTGCCATAAAACCAACGTTTCATATACAAAGTGTCGTCTTGTATCTGTGTGTCTATTATTTTAGACTCCATATATACTACCTTGTTGGGCAGGTTGCGGTAGTTGAGGAGGTCTAGATATTTAAGAACTATAGTTTGCGATAGCGAATCTTGCTGTGCAAATATTGTGCTTGCAAACAAAATTGTTGCTACGAAAGCTGTTATTTTTTTTACTTTTATCATAGTGCTTGTAATATGAAATTTTAGGCATAACGCATTTTTTATGAAGATATTTTTGTAGATGTAAAAATATGTACTTTTTGTGGCAATTTCCAAGTCAAATAGTCGGTAAAAGTTTTGGTGTTGTAGTAGTAAAAAAAGTAATATATACTGGCTTTTACTACGGTAGGGTATAAATCTATTCACAGTATATTGTCGTTGCATTTATACCCTATTGTGGTGAAACGCATGATAGGGAAGCATAATTTGCGTGTGGATTTACTGTTCGAATATCGAAAATATAGTCGAAATTGCGCTTGGTTTATCCCGAATTATTTGTGTCGGCAAAATACATTTTTCTGACAAAAATAGTGTCTGCATAATTTATACACTATATTTTGACCATAAATATTTCTAAAAACAAGGTGTAATGATACCAAAAAAGTTTCTAAAAACTATTGTATCATAAAAAATTATGTATTTTTATTAATTCTTAAATCGTTTATATTCAGGGTGTTTTCTGTTTGTGTGATGAAATAAGTAAAAAAAAATAGAAATATATGCTCAAAATAAGAAAAAAGTATTATTTTTGCATATCGTTTATCGATAAAAAAATAGTGAGAAATGAAAAAGGAAAAGAATAAAAAACTACAAAAATTATGGGTCTTGTACGGAGCATTTTTCTGTATAATGATGGTTTTGGTAGGTCTATTTGTATCGGATGCTTTTAATACTGCCGATTACGAAGAGTTCGTTCAGTTTAAAGAAAAGCAAGAAAGTTTAAACTTGGCAACTGCCAAAAGTACCGATTTGAGAAATGGTTCTAGCGATTATGATTTTACCATTCCGATTATCAACCCAAACGATAGCAGCATAATAATGACTGCACGAATCAACGAATACGACATAACTATTGCTACAGAAGACCGCGACAAATTGTCGTCGCCATTGGTATACGTTACTGTAATACTACAATTTTTGTCTTACATCTGTTTGGTAGCTATTTTTATATTCGTTTTCATCATATTGTATTCGCTATACAAGTCAATAAAGAATGGCAAAGTATTTCAAAAAAAGAACATACTTTGGCTTCGGATAGTAGGGTTGCTACTAATCGTTATGACTTTGTGCGAGGACTTTGCACGTTATTTCGAATACCAATATGTACAGCAATTTTTGGCAAATACCAGCGTAGTTATCGACGATAACTTTTATTTACACTTTACCCGAATATTGTTAGGGTTACTAATTCTTTTTGTTGCCGAACTCTTCAAGATTGGCTACGACATTCAGGAAGAACAAGATTTGACAATTTAGAGAATGGAGGGCGTAAATGGGTAAAATAGTAGTAAATGTAGATGTAATGATGGCAAAGCGAAAAATTTCGCTTTCCGAGTTGGCAGACAAAGTAGATATAACTCCGGCCAATTTATCGATATTGAAAACTGGTAAGGCTAAGGCTATAAGATTTTCGACATTGGAGTCGCTATGCAAAGTGTTGAAATGTCAGCCGGGCGATATATTAGAGTATGTGTCTGACGATGATGATGCAGACAAAAGAAAGAAAACTAAATAATAAATTATAGTATATAACAAATAAAATTTTAATCTTATGAAAATGAGAAAATTTTGGATGCTTGTAGTGCTACTGGTTGTAGCTACATCGAGCTTTGCACAATTAGGTGGCAGTGCAAAAGAAGAAAAAGCCACAGATTTGACTGCTAAGGTGCCAATGGACAGAAAAGTTCGTGTTGGTAAGTTGGAAAACGGTATGACTTACTATATCCGTGCCAACAAAAAACCTGAAAACCGTGTACAATTCCGTTTGGTTACAAACGTAGGTTCTACTTCGGAAGATGAAGACCAACTTGGTTTGGCTCACTTCGTTGAACACATGGCTTTCAACGGTACTAAACACTACAAAGGAAACGATATGATTAGCGAATTGCAAAAAAATGGTATCGAATTTGGCCGTGGTATCAACGCTTACACTTCGTTCGACGAAACTGTTTACTATGTTGACCTTCCTACCGACAGCCCTGAAATGATTGAAATGGGTTTCAAAATCCTTGATGGTTGGGCTAGCGGACTTCTTTTAGATGGCGAAGAAATAGAAAAAGAACGTGGCGTTATTCTTGAAGAATGGCGTGGTGGACTAGGTGCCGGCGAACGTTTGCGCAAAGCTACTTGGCCTACTTTGCTTAAAGATTCTCGTTACGCTACTCGTCTTCCTATAGGAACTGAAGAAGTTATCAGCACTTTCAAACACGAAACGATCAAACGTTTCTACAACGATTGGTATCGTACCGACTTGCAAGCTGTTATCATCGTTGGTGACATCGACGTAAACGCTATGGAAGCTAAAGTAAAAGAATACTTTGGTTCGTATACTAAAAAACAAAACCCTCGCAAATTGCAAGAATACACTGTTCCCGGAAACGTAGAACCTCTTATTGCTATTGCTACAGATAAAGAAGCTACAAGCACTGACTTGGCTATGTATTGGAAACACGATAAAGCTCCTCAAGGAACTGTTGGCGACTACCGTCAAAGCCTTGTAAGAAGCCTTGTAAACAGTATGTTGAGCGATCGTTTGAACGAACTTTCTCAAAAAGCTTCTGCTCCATTTATCTATGCTTACGCCGGTTATAGCGGATTCTTAGGACGTTCTACCGATGCTTTCTCTTGCGGTGCTGCTCCTAAAGAAAACCAAATAGAAGCAACTGCCGAAGTATTGCTTACCGAATTTAAACGTGCCGACGAACATGGTTTCCTTCAAACTGAATTGGATCGTGCTAAAGAAGATCTTCTAAGCCGTTACCAAAAATATGCTAAAGAAGAAAGCAAAACTCAAAACGTAAGCTTTGCAGGCGAATATACTAACCATTTCTTGCAAGGTGAAGTTGTTCCGGGTATCCGTCAAGAATATCGTTATGTTAAGGAATTTATGCCTACTATCACTCTAGAAGAAGTTAACGCTCTTATCTCTAAATGGATTACCGACGAAAACTTCGTATTCTACCTAACTGCTCCTGAAAAAGAAGGTTACAAAGTGCCTACTAAAGAAGAAGTATTGGCTATAATAGCTAAAATGAAAAACGTAAAAACTGAACCTTACGTTGATAATTACAAAGACGAACCTTTGTTTGCAAAAGAACTTAAAGATGCTAAAATTACAGGTACTAAGAAAAACGAAAAACTTGACTATACTGAATATACTTTAGAAAATGGTGTTCGTTTTGTTGTAAAACAAACTAACTTTAAAGAAGACGAAATCCTTGTACATGCTTATAGCTTCGGTGGTACTTCGTTGTACGAAGATAGCGAATATCTTACTGCATCTTGGGCTTCTTCGATTGTTGATGGTAGCGGTATAGCCGATTTCGACAACTCTCAATTGAGCAAGAAACTTCAAGGTATGAACATTAGCATATCTCCTTATATCAGTTCTTTGACTGAAGGTTTCCAAGGTAACTGTTCTCCTAAAGATTTCGAAACATTGCTTCAACTTACTTATTTGTATTTCGATGCTCCTCGCAAAGATAAAGAATCTTTCGACCGTTTCGTATCGCAAATGAAGACTCAATACAAATTTATCGGTGAAAATCCACAATATGTATTTATCGATAAATTCCAAAAGACTGCTTATCCTAACGACAAACGTAACATCCTTATCCCAACCGAAGAACAAATGAATGCCGTAGATTACGAACGAGTATTCAATATATACAAAGAACGTTTTGCTGATGCCGGCGACTTTACTTTCTTCTTCGTAGGTAATGTATCAGACGAAATGATATCTGTGATAGCTAAATATTTAGGAAATCTTCCTGCTATCAACCGCAAAGAAACTTGGAAAGACCGCTCTACCGATTTCGCTAAAGGTATACAAAGAGAAACAGTAAGAAAAGGTATGGACAACCAAGGTATGCTTATCATGATGGGTGTTACTGAAGGTTTTGAAGCTACTACTAAAAACAAAATGGCTGTTAACATGCTTAGCGATGCTATAGGAATTACTGCTATCGAAGTTATCCGCGAAAAAATGGGTGGTACTTACAGCCCATCTGCAGGTGTAGACTACGAAGTTAGGCCTAATAAAGAAGTAAATTGGCAATTCTATATCAACTGCGACCCAAGCAAAGCAGGCGAAATAGAAAAAGCTGCTATGGATATCATGAAACAATACGTTAAGAAAGGTCCTGATGCAACTACTTTGGCTAAAGTAAAAGAACAAATGATTCGCGCTCGCGAAACTAACTTGAAAGAAAACGGTTTCTGGGCTGGCATGATTAACGGTTCTTACATGTACAATCTTGACCGCACAGACGAAGTACTTTTAGACGACTACAAAAAACTTGTTGAATCTATCACAGCTAAAGATATCCAAAAAATAGCTAAGAAATACATCAACTTGAAAAACTACATCGTTGTAACTCTTGAACCTGAACAAGTAAAAGAATAATCCAACGATATAGTATATAACAAAGAAAGCCGAAGCTCTGACCGAGTTTCGGCTTTCTTGTTTTAAAACACCATACTTACGGGTAAAAACTATGCGGTTTAGCACTCCTAACTCCGTGGGTTACGACCCCTAAGTGCCATAGTTGCGACAGCCAAGTGTGGAGGTTTATATTAGCCAACATATATACTCTGTGGTTGCGTTGTAAATACTTGATAAAAAAACTTACAAAATGTTTTGCTCTTTAAAAATAAATGCGTATCTTTGGCTCGTCTTTTGGTAGTTGATATATGTATAATATTAGCTCTAAAAGATTGAAATAAACAAATTTATAAACAAATAAAAAACTATTCATATGAAGACGAATGTTCTAAAAACCGCCTTGTTGGCGTTGGTAGCTGTAGTAATGTTTAGCATTAGCAGCTGCGAAAAAGAAAAAAGTGAAGAACTTACAATTTCTAATATTAATTATACTGATTGTTTATCGGAAAGTAAAGATACTTTTAGCAAGGATCCTTCAAATTCCGATTTGATTGAGTATTCGTATCAAAACCACATACTGTACATTACTCATCATAATTTAGTTGTAGGCTGTGGTGAAGAATTACATGTAGATGTTCAACGTATAAACGATACAATTCGAATTGCGGAGTGGACCGACGGATATGTAAATTGCGTTTGTTTGATTGACAACTCTTTCCAAATAAATAATCTTGAGAAAGGTTCTTACATTCTTAACTTTGTCAATTCCGGAATTACTTTACTGGTAACGTTGTAGAGTTTTACACATAATATATCTCTTAAAAAGGAAACCGAAACTCGCACAGAGTTTCGGCTTCCTTCGTTTATTCATTAGAGGTATCTGTCACTTCCCAATATCCTCCTTTGTCGCCTCCTATTCGTTTTATTAGGTTGTTTTGTCGTAGTCCGCGGATAATCTTTTTTACTCCGCTTTCCGATAATCCACTTATTTCTTGCAGTTCACGAATGGTAATTGCTTTATTGTCTTTTATAGCCAAAAGAATTTTCTGGTTACTTTTCTGGTTACTTTTACTGTTTTATTGTTACATCACCGTTGGGTTGTATGTTCAGTTTTGTTTGTCGGCCAAGTATAAGTGCAAGGTTTTCCATACCGATGTGGCCGAACGGCATACCCATACATACGGGGTAGTCGTACTCCTTCACTGCGTCCCAAATTATCTCTTCGGCAGTTTTGCCAAAGGGTATGGCGTTGTCGTGCATATCGCTCATGCCGCCTACTATCAGTGCCGATAGGTTGTCGAGTTTGCCGGAGCGTTTCAGGCACATCATCATGCGGTCGATGTGGTAGAGGTATTCGTCCAGGTCTTCGATAAACAGTATCTTGCCGGCAGTGTCTATGTCGGACTGCGAGCCCACTATGCTGTACAATACCGAAAGGTTGCCACCCACTATCGCTCCTTCGGCTTTGCCCGGACGCAGTAGGGCAGAGGTGCATTGTATGTCGTATTCGCAGTGGCCTGCAAACAACGCTTGCTTAAGGCTGTCGATGGCAGGGTAGGACACTGTGGCAGCGTCGTGCGGAATGTTTATAGGCATGGTGGCATGCAGTGTTTCCATGCCAAGCAGGTTGTGGACGTGGCTGTGCAGTGCTGTCACATCGCTGTAGCCTATTATCCATTTTGGCTGTTGCTCCAAGGTAGCGAGGTTCAGCATGTCCAGTATCCTTACAGTGCCGTAGCCACCGCGGGCACATAGTATTGCTTTTATGTCGTTGTTGTCTATAAGGTTTTGCAGTAGGGCGGCACGATGGCTGTCGGTGCCGGCCATCTGGTTGTCGGCGGCGTAAAGCCCCTCGGGTATTACCACCTCCAAGCCCCAATGTTGCAGCAGTTTTATTGCTGGCTCCATCTCTTGCGGACTTACTTTGCGTGCTGTGGCAGCTATCGCCACACGGTCGCCGGCCTTTAGCGGTATAGGATTGTTTGGCATAATGGGTTATGTATTATTTTAATAATTTTCTATTATTAATTTCTTCCAATAGGTTCATCTGTTGAATTGCTATTCGATTTAATTCTTTTAAACGTTCTGACTGAGGTATCTTTTTCTCTATAAACAAAGCATTCAAATTTTCCATATTCGATAAACAGATAAGTTGATTTATTGATGCATAGTCTCGAATATTGCCTTTTAGATTTTGGTTTTGTTCTTTCCATTGTTTTGCAGTTATTCCGAACAGAGCAACATTCAAGACATCGGCTTCATTTGCGTAAATGGTATTGGTTTGGGAAAAAGAAAGTTCAGAAGGTATAAGATTGTTTTTAATTGCGTCTGTATGTGATAATTTATTTTAGAAAGTTCTCTTTTCGCAGACCAGCCTAATTGTTTTTGTTCTTCTTCTTTTAGCCTTTGAAATTCTCTTAGTAAATATAGTTTGAATTGTGGCGATACCCAAGACGCAAATTCAAATGCTAAATCTTTGTGTGCATAAGTTCCTCCGTATCGACCTGCTTTTGCAATTATTCCTATAGCATTGGTTTTATCTATCCATTGTTTTACCGAAAGGATGAATCTATTAAGTCCTGCTGTATTTTTAATTCCCTCGAATTCGGGGGAATTAAAATTGGGATTGTACATCTCTTCCCATATACCAAGAAATTCTATAGTGTTTTTGTTTCGTAACCATTTTTCGATAAGTGCACTGCCGTTTTCGATGTTTCTAACCATGTCTGTTAACGAGATATAGTCTTTCTCGTTTATTTCCAATATAGTGATTTCGCTTTTATCAACGATTATTTTTGCCATAATAGTTTCGCCTCTTTGCTGTGTTATGTGTTATATAATTCTCGCTATGAACGATGGTAGAAATATCTTTATTGTCTATTGTTCGTCTTTATTTACTATTACCCAATAACCGGATCTGTCAGAGCCGACACGCTTTATGACTCCTTCTTCTTGAAGTCGTTTCATTGTTTCTGCAACCCAACTTCTTGAGTAACCGGTTTGTTTCGCAATCTCTATCAATGTGGATTGGGGTTTGTTTTGTATTTGCTCCAATATTTTCAGTCCACTTTTCAGTCCACTTTTCAGTCCACTTTCTGGTGCAGTTTGTAGTCCACTTTTTCGAGTACCTCGCTTTGAAGCCCTCAATGAATCATCTTTATGAGCTATGTCGGCGATAATATTTCCTGCAGCTTCATGACAAGGAATGGTTATCCTAAAGAAAGTTCGTTCTTCATCTGTAACTATAGTGGCTCTGGGTGAACCATTGTTCTCCAAAACATTTTGAATAGTAGGAATACCTGTACTACGACCTTCTGTCAAATCCAGTTCTTTCAGATATTCGCCAAGTCTACGATTGCGATAACGTTTAGAAACTAAGATTTCACACCTTGAGATATCGGCAGCCGAAATACTTCTATCCGGACCACCTACATTCTGTATGGTGATTCCTTGAGGTTCTACGGTGATAACCACAGGTTCCCATTCACGATAATCTCTATGATAGAGTGAGTTGGTCACACTCTCTTCCAATGCTTGGTATGGATAGGTGAAGAACTTTTGGCTCCTGCTACTATCTTTCGGTTTTATCACCGTCTGCATAACAAGCATGCGATTCAGGTATTCCAATGTTCTGTCAATTATCTGTGTGATGGAACCCTTAATTACTGGCCCTTCATATAAGTTGTTTGGATTATTCAATCGTCCTTCAGGAAAATATACCACCTCTACTTGTGTACGCTTAAAGAATTTGCTAGGGTCTTCACAGAACATCATAGCTGCTACATTTCTAAGCATACGATTTTCCTTAGGACCAACATACAAATCCATTTGCTCCAAGATACTTTCGAGAGGTTTTGTATATAGCTCATTGGCAAGCTTGCTACCTACCTTTACCAAATACTCACGTAACAGCAACGTTGAAATATCCTCTATCTTAATATCTGGATTTCCACGTTCATCAAATGGCACACGACTTGCCAATTCACGCAACTCATCAAGAACTTCGCCCTTGGCTATGATACTGCTCGTGCCACTACGAACATAGAAATATTCCTTTGTATTACTTTTGGCGGTTACGTTCTCAGGTACAGAGTATGGCCGATTGATGCCTGCCGGGCACCATATCACAAGGACAGATTTTCCATCTACCTCTTCAACACTAGTGCGAGGCATATAATAAGGAGAAATCTTGTTGTTATAGCCTACCATATCTTGAAGAATGCCATCAATCTTTTCTATAGGTATACCTTCAACTGGACGAATTGCAACACCAGTTACATCGTCTGTATCAACGCCAACCACAATGTAACCACCACCAAGATCATCAAAATCATTGGCAAATGCACACACGCTATGGTATATGCTTGACGGATTCCAACCTTTTTTGAACTCAATTCGGTTGGATTCTATCTTCTGCTTGTTGAGCAGGTCGTTTATGTTAATTGCAAGTGCCATAATTAACTGTAAAAATATTTTGTACTTCTTTTATTTATAAGTTTTTCCATTTTTTGTGTTATTGTAGCTCTTTAATTCCCTCGAATTCGGGGGAATTAAAATTAGACTCTCATGTCTGTTAACGAGATATAGTCTTTCTCGTTTATTTCCAATATAGTGATTTCGCTTTTATCAACGATTATTTTTGCCATAATAGTTTCGCCTCTTTGCTGTTTTATGTATTATATAATTCTCGCTATGAACGATAAAGGAAATATTTTTATTGTGGATATTGTTTATTTTTTCCTTTTGAAAGAAAAATATTCTCTGTGATTTGGTCGGTATAAATAATTTATGTATCTTTGCAAAGTTAAAAGTAATATTTTTTTGTAGAGAAAGTTAATATTACAATCTGATTTATAGTAAAATAATTATTTATAGTATTTAAATTTAATAGAAATGAAATTAAAAAAACATTTTTTTTGTTTAGCTTTTATGGGCTTTATGTGTGTTGGCTTTGCCAGAGAACCTATTAAAATTTTGAATATTCACAAAGAAGGTGGTAGAAGTTTTTTAGGTATTACAGAACCAAGGTATGATAAAGTTGATTTTGAAACTAAAATAGAACGTAGGCAGTGTCCTTATACGGGAGAAGTTTATGAGCTTCATATCTCAACTTTGACTTGTTTAAGACCCGGAGATATTAAGTGCCGAAGAAGTGTTGCGGAGAAAGGTTTTAAATATAATGGAGTAACTATTTCAGAAGATATATTCGTAGAAACCATGAATTCAATGGTGGACGAAATAGATGAGAAGTTAGTGAAGAAAGAAAAAGAAGGAAAAGTTGTCAAGAAAATATCGGTGGTAGCGGATAATAATGAGCAATTTATTTTTTCTTTTATTGCCACTTGGGAAAATGGAAATGAAGAAGGAAATGCTGATATACAAATAGTAGTTTATGATATTACTAAAGAACTTGAGGCGTTTTAAAACCTCAAGTTCTTTTTTTTGATAGAAAAGATTATGAATAATATACGATGTTTGTTTGGGCTGATTTTAGTTTTGTTAGGGCTAAATACCGTTGCGCAAACCAAGGTAATAGAAAATCCAAATATCCCGAAGATTGAAAACAGTATAAGTGAATATGTATCGGTAGATACTATTTTGTCATTTACCAACGAGGTGGCGGTAAATCGCTCATTAAAAAGTTGCAAATGGGAAAATGAAATTGTTTTTACCAACTTTAACACTAATAAAAATTCCGACACCATTGTAATATATAGGATAAACATAGTTGATGCCAACGTAGATACATTTTATGTTTATGAAAAAAGGATAAGAGAGCGAATGAAATCTGTTTATAGTTCATCGTTCGATGCAATAGCTTATAATGGAAGTAAGATTGTGCTTAATTTGTATGATGAATTATATGTATATGAGTTGGATTCAAATAATAAGCTGAATAAAATAGGTAAATATACTGTAGCGGAAGATTTTAGAGAGATGGCTTTTTTGAACGATAGTGTACTGGTGTTTGTTCAAAACTACTATTCGGCATCGCCTCAAACAGCTATTTATCTATATGATATGTTAGAACATAAGGTGATAAACAAAATATTTCCACACTTTAATACCCCTCTACTTTCATTCTTCTCACCACAAAAAAACTTTGACATTTACGAGAATAGGATACTTTGGGCTAACCGTGGGGAATATTCTTTTTTATTGTTTGACAGAGACTTAAAGAAGTTGGACAGTGTATCGGTTGTCAATAAAAATTGGAAACAACTTTCAAATAAGACAAAAAGAAAAGCCTCGAAAATTAAAAAAACACATGCTCCTGATATAATATATTGCTTGAATAAAGGATATAACAATATAGATCAATTGCAATTTGCCTATATCTTGGATACAAATCACATGGCAATCGGTGTGCATCGTGCTAAAGAAAATGTGCTTTACATTGATGTGTGGTATCGTATTGGTGGCGAATGGAAAATAAAGCACAACGCTCTTTATGATGATGGATTTATGTTCAAACCTGAAAGAGTGATACGTCGAAACACATTGCCATTAGGATTTTTAGGAGGTTCTAAAGTATATTTTATGGACAATAAACTTGTTTCCATATCAGACAAAGCGGCTGTAGAAAATCCTATAAATCTCAGTGTAAAAGATTATTTTATGGCACAAAACAAATATCTTGAAGCTAATGAATATTTTGTACAAATATTTATATATTCCCACACGTTAACTGATTAAATTTATGAGATATACAATAGTTGTAGCAATTTTATTTTTCTTGAACATGGGAATGGTATATCCTCAAAACCATTTGAAAGTTTATAATATATTGGGACAAGAGATTACCTATAAGCCCGATGCAACGAATATAGTAATATGCTACAATACTACCTCATGTCATGCATGTATGGAACTTTTGCTGCATTGTTGTATTGAAATTAGACGGCAAGATACATCTGTAAATCTTTATGTTCTCTTAGAAGGCTCCAAAGATATAGGAGTAATGAGAGCTTCAACAACATCTCTTTCAGGTTATATGCCGAGAGATGAAAAGATTGAAGTGGTTTACGATTTAAATCCGATTAAGCGAAAACGCTACTTTAGCAAATATCATATTTCAATGTCTCCGTCGGTACTGATATTTATGGATAATAAAAAAACAAAATATATCTCATATGAAGAAATGTTTGGGAAGTCATACGATAAAAACAAGATAAATGCCTTGATATTAAACCAAATCGGGTATTAAAGATAAGTTCCAATAAGAAACGCAACTTTTTTAGTATCTTTGCAAACTAAAATATGTGATATTTTATCGAAGAATTGAATGCTAATAATTTGACTTGTAGTGAAATAATTAATATGTAAAATTAAAAATTATAGAAATGAAATTTAAGTTTTTTTCTTGTTTAGCTTTTATGAGCTTTATATGTGTTGGCTTAGCCAAGGAACCTATTAAAATTTTGAATATTTACAAAGAAGGTGGTAGAAGTTTTTTAGGTATAACAGAACCAAGGTATGATAAAGTTGATTTTGCAACTGTAATATCTCATGAAAAGTGTCCTTATACGGGAGAAGTTTATGAGCAACATACCTCAACTTTGACTTGTATAGGACCTGGAGATATTAAGTGTCGAAAAAGTGTTGCGGAGAAAGGTTTTAAATACAATGGCGTAACTATTTCAGAAGATGTATTCGTAGAAACCATGAATTCACTGGTGGACGAAATAGATGAAAAGTTAGTGAAGAAAGAAAAAGAAGGAAAAGTTGTCAAGAAAATATCGGTGGTAGCGGATAATAATGAGCAATTTATTTTTTCTTTTATTGCCACTTGGGAAAATGGAAATGAAGAAGGAAATGCTGATATACAGATAGTAGTTTATGATATTACTAAAGACATTGAGGTGTTTTAAAACCTTATGGTCTTTCTTTAGGTAGTTTTAGTTATGAAAAAGATTAAGTTTATTTTAATGGTTTTATCTATACCATTGTTAGTATCTTGTGTAAAATGTATATCGGGATATTGCGAAGAATCTCCACAAGAAAGTAAGATTTATTTCCGTGATGCCCAGAAATATGGTATTAGTTTAGCGGACTTCTCATTGTCTAAAGAACATCCACTAACGGAGCATGAATGTTTTTCTATTGAAGAAATTAATTGGCGAACATTCTTTAGACATAATGGTGTAGAAGTGCTTAAAGAGATGAACAGCGTTTTGCCAACGAACGAGACCCCTCAGTTCATGGAGAACATTTTTTATTATTTATGAATAGTAATAAAGAAGTTGTTTTGGCGTGGGATTTAAGAGACACCACTCAACGTTGGGCAGATGAATCGTTATGGACTATGGATTCCTCAACAAGAGTAGTCTGTTGCGACCATATACAAACACAGTATTTCAATGTATACCATTTCAGTGATGAAGATTTTGAAGCACAGCAATAATCAAGTGCTTGTTTGCAAAAACTCCCCAAGGTTTAATGTAAGCCTTGGGGAGTTTTTTTATTTTTGGGGCTAAGCAGGCAAAGGTCTTTTATTTGTTTACTCTTCGTCGCTTTCCGAGGTCTTCTTTTTATGCTTACGTCCTCTTACTTCGGAGTTTATCACTCTTAGCG
The DNA here is from genome assembly GCA_017561155.1 of Bacteroidales bacterium. Lineage (GTDB taxonomy): Bacteria > Bacteroidota > Bacteroidia > Bacteroidales > P3 > HGM05376. The sequence goes on from JAFZDP010000034.1 coordinate 45,382, forward strand.
ACATTTTGCTCAGTGCCTCCGTCAGCTCGGCACGGGGATAGTAGGTGATGCCTTTGTTGGTGATGGTTTTGGCGGTGCATTGCTCTTTGGTGTCTACACTTTTGGCGGTTATGTTGGGATGCAAAGTGCCCAACGGGCCAAGGTCGACGGGGTGACCACTCGACAGTTTTTCTTCTACCACGTCGGCAAAGTGCCTGATGATTAGTTCGCTGTCGGCGGCACTGAACGTGCTGGCGGCCTGCACTCCCTCAAGAATTGCTTCGTGGGTTGTGTTGCCATAGTTCACTCTGTGTATCGTATATTGTTTTTGCCCTTTTTTGGCTCCAATGGCCATTTTCAGCCACACTATTTGCATGTCCATAACTATCTGTTTTCTTTAGGATTGATATATTCGGTCAGATCGAATTTTTTCATTTTGACCTCTTTCACGCTTTCTCTCAACTGACTTTCGGGTCTGAAGCCGGCGGTAATGTTTTTTACACAATTTTTCAGCGAGGCGTCTTTCACGTCGTCTACCGTTTTGCATATTACTCTGGGGTAAAACGTTCCCAATCCGTTTACTCTCACACCGTCGCCTGCTATCAGATGATATTTTACTTCTTCGAGCAGAGCTATCAGAAAACCTTCTACTTCGCCGGCACCGATGGTGGAGCGATATGCTATCTCTTCGGCAATTTCTTTTGTCGAACACATCTCTTCTTTTTTCAGCGTTGCTATCCATTTCTCGTTGCCGAGAATTTTTCGTTGCCGTGGTTCGTAGGTGAAATATTTATTTTTTGCCATGACTTATATTGTATATTTATTGTGCGTTTTCTTTGTTGTTGTTTTTACGATTTATTGCCGACACTATGCGTTTGTCGGCCAGTCTTACACCTGCCTTTTGCACGCCTTCCATCAGTCGTTGTGTGGGGCGGAAGTTGATGCCCGTACCCGTGATGGAAAATTGGTTTACATCGTCGGGGCTGTCTACGGCTTTGGCTTTGAGGCATGGCGAAAAAGTACCCAGCGAGTTCAGCTTCACTATATCGCCCTTTGCCAAGTGGTTTTTTATCACATGCTCCATGTTTCGCAACACCATCAGCACATCGCCTTCCGAAGCTGTGCATGTGGCTGCCACTTCTTCGGCCAAAATGTCGGTGTCTATCACGTTGCCTCGTGCCACTTTGGCCACATAAACTTCTTTTACCGTTCCGTTTACGTTCAGCTTGCGTTTTAGTTTGTAATATCCTATTGCCATAAATGCTTTCTTTGTTAGCTTACAACAGTTTTTCCTAAAGCCCGAAACATCTTTTGCCGACTTCGGAAACACTTTTTACTTTGTTCTAACGACATAGTGTAGAAAGTATTGTATACATAGTGTTAAAAGTGCTGAAAATATAGTATCGAAACTGTTGTAGCAATTATTTGCAAGTGCCACAGGCATTACATGCAAGTGCCATTGGCATATAAAGCGAGTGCCACTTGCGTTATATGCAAGTGCCACTTGTAAATCATCTCTGCAGTAGTTTCTATACTATCATTACAGCACTTTCTATATTATTATTACAGCACTTTCGATACTATCATTCTCGAACAAAGTAAAAAACGTTTCCGAACAAACGAAAAACTATTTCCGAAGGAAGAGAAAATCGATTTGGCCTGACAAAAAAAACGGCATCGCAGTGCTACGATGCCGTTTTGGGTTATAAATTGTTTGTGGACGGGCGTTTACCAGCGTCCGTCGAAGGTGGTCCAGATAAGGTCGCCGGTTTCCCATGCTTTGTCTACTGCTGTGTTTCCGCAGGTGTTGAAACAAATAAATTATTCACAATATGTATCTAATTCACTTTTTCTTTGTAATTTTGCAATTGAAAAGTATTGAAATATAATTTTCAATATCCAATTAATTAGATAGTTATTTATAAAAGCGAATTGCAAAATGTCAAAAGCAAAACCTTTCATCAAATGGGTTGGCGGCAAAGGTCAACTTATAGAACAACTCGAAGCATTGCTTCCAGCTGACTTTTCGGAAAGGGAAAATGTTAGATATATAGAGCCTTTTGTAGGCGGAGGAGCTATGCTCTTTTATATGTTGCAAACGTATCCTAACATAAAGTCGGCAGTTATAAACGACATCAACCCTGAGCTTACGCTATGCTACCGCATGGTGCGAGACAATCCCATTGAGTTGATAAAATCGTTGTCGGAAATACAAAAAGAATATTATTCTCTTGAAACAGAAGAAAACAAAAAAGATTTTTTTCTTACTCAACGTGAAAAGTTTAATTCTAAAACGCTCAATGAAATAGATAGTTCTACATTGTTTTTCTTCTTGAATCGTACATGCTTCAATGGCTTGTATCGAGTAAACAAAGCCGGCAAGTTCAATGTGCCTTTTGGTAAATATTCAACTCCCAGTATTTGTGACCCTACTACAATTTATGCCGACAGCAAATTGTTGCAAAATGTGGAGATAATGACAGGCGACTTTGAGCAGACCTTTGAAAAAATAGAAGGAAATACATTTTTCTATTTCGATCCACCCTATCGTCCGCTAAGCAATACTTCGAGTTTTAACAGCTATGCCAAAGAAGATTTTAATGACGATGCACAAATACGATTGAAATTTTTTTGCGATAAATTGAATAGGCATGGTATAGATTTTATGCTTAGTAACTCAGACTGTAAAGGCAAGGATGAAACCGATAATTTTTTTGACAAGCTGTTTGAGGATTACAAAATTGCAAGAGTGTGGGCATCAAGAAACGTAAACGCAATAGCATCAAAAAGAGGTAAACTAACAGAAATAGTAGTGGGTAATTATTGATAAAGTATTTAAACATAGAATTTATTTGTAAACTAATAAAGGAGAAGATATAATGATACAAGGAGGAGTTGGAGGAGGAAATACCCAAACAGGGCTAATATATGAAGCAGAAGTAGATTTGGCCACTTTTTTGAATACTCAAAAAGGATACAAAGTTGTAGGAATGAACGTTCTTTACAATGAAGAACTTGTTGGGAATATTTTTAAGAAGCATGATTTGTATAAATTCCTAAAACAAAAAAATGTTGATTGGAAAAGATATTTATCAAAGAAACTTTTACCAGACAATTGTATTTACGTAATTGTAAATAACACAATAAATATTATCGAAGTGAAACATCAAGAAGTTAATGGTAGTGTTGATGAGAAATTACAAACTTGCGATTTTAAGAAAAAGCAATACACTAAATTGTTCTCAGAACTTAATTATAGAATAGAATTTATGTATATATTGTCGGATTGGTTCAGAAAAGATTGCTATAAAGATACTCGTGATTACATTATAAGTGTTGGATGCCGTTATTACTATAATTATATACCATTGCAAGAATTAGGTTTACCTGTGCCAATCAGTGAAAACAATGATTAACCCATATTACAAATCATCAAACAGAGATTTTACTCTTTTGCATGGCGACTGTTTTCAGTTGCTTAAAGAGTTCGATTTTAAGTTTAACTGTATCTTTGCCGATCCTCCATACTTTCTTTCGAATGGTGGTATAAGTGTGCAGAGTGGCAAAGTGGTATGCGTAGATAAAGGTGATTGGGATAAGGGCAAAAGTTTGCAGGAAATGATGGATTTTAATATGGAGTGGCTGAGTCTGTGTAGGGATAAACTTAAAAACAATGGCACTATATGGATTTCAGGTACTTACCACAATATATTTTCGGTAGCCAATTGTTTAACAGAACTTGGTTATAAAATATTGAATGTAGTAACTTGGGCAAAAACGAATCCGCCACCAAATATTTCGTGCCGATATTTTACTTATAGCACCGAATTTATTATATGGGCTCGCAAGAGCGAAAAGAAACCCCATTATTTCAATTACGATTTGATGAAACAGATAAATGGCGACAAGCAGATGACCGATGTGTGGCATTTGCCTGCCATTGCACCGTGGGAAAAATCGTGTGGCAAGCATCCTACTCAAAAGCCATTAGCACTGTTGGCACGTATAATAATGGCATCCACAAAACAAGGCGAATGGGTTCTTGACCCATTTTGCGGAAGTTCTACCACAGGAATTGCGGCTAATTTGTTAGGTCGTAGATATTTGGGTATAGAACAAGAAGGAGATTTTGTCGCCATGAGTCAAAAGCGACGCGAAGAGTTGAATAATATAGAGATAGTGACTAAATATCGTGCTAAAATTAAAGATATTGATTATCTTGATTCACTTTTACCATTGATGGTATCGGAAGAGTGTGATTTAATGTATGGCGATTTGCCTTTTTAATAAATCGATAAACAGAAAACCCTTTTGCTGACATCATAGCAAAAGGGTTTTTGTGGACGGGCGTTTACCAGCGTCCGTCGAAGGTGGTCCAGATAAGGTCGCCGGTTTCCCATGCTTTGTCTACTGCTGCATTTCCGCAGGTGTTGCTGAAGTCGGTCAGCACTTTTATGGCTTCGGCACGTTTGCCTTCTTGCATTAGCTGTAGGGCTTGTGCCTCTATGGCGACACGTTGTTTTATAAAGTCGGCTTGCATAGGCACCCAGGCGGCGTCGACGGTTTTGCGCATGTCGCCCCAGCGTTTGGCTGCCAATGTTCCCAATCGGTTGAATGCCCACCATGCTGCTTTGCGGCTGAAGCCGGTTTCGCGGCCGCAGGTTTTGTAGGTTTCGGGCATGTCGGTAATGTTGGCGTAGAACGGCACGTAGATGGACGATGCCACGTTGTCCAGTGCCAGCCAGCATAGTCCGCCCACTTCGTCGGGCATGTCGTTGCGGCATTGCAATATGGTTGCATACACGGTAAAGTGCACTGCTATGGAGCGTTCGCCAAGGGCGTGCCAGCCACCGTTCACTTTGTGTAGTGCCAACTCGTCGGATTTCATAAAGGGGTTGGCAAGTGGCGATATCACGGTTTTGCCTTCTTTGTTGGTAACGGTCAGGTTTTTGCGCATGTCGTATTCGGTGCCTTCGTAGTAGTCTTTGAATACTCGCATCATGTCCTCGATGCTTACCAACGAATCGGGCTTAACCGAGAAGGGGTAGTTTTCGGCGTTGGGGTCCAGCTTCAACGACGGAGCAAGCAGGTCGTACACACGCCATTCGCGTCGGCGACATGCCAACATTGTGCGGCTTTGTGGGGCGTAGGCGTAGGCAAAGTTGAATGGTTTGCCGCTTTTTTTGCTCCACCAGCCCATTTCTTCGGCAAGGCTGTACACGTTGTCCGAAGCCATAAAGTAGTCTTTGTCTTTTAGGTTTATCTCTTTTATTGTCGATGCGTTGGCGTTTACGGCAATGTGGTCGTCCGGCACACGTTGTGCTGCCCACACTGCACCGCGTTTGCCTTCGCCGGGGCCGTATATCTCAAGGTGCCACACTTCGTTCTTGTCGGCAATCGTCAGGCATTCGCCGGCATCGTTCCAGCCGTATTCTTTAAGCAGTTCGCCGGCAGTGCGTATGGCTTGGCGTGCTGTGCTGCAACGTTGTAGCAGTAGCATGCAAAGGCGTTGGCAGTCTATCAGTCCGCTGTCGGACTGCAGCTCTTTGCGTCCGCCTATGGTGGATTCGCCTATGGCCAATTGTTTCTCGTTCATACAGGGGTAGGCGGTGTTTAGGAATTGGTATGTGTGTTCGGCTTGTGGTATTTCGCCTATCTCGATGTTTTCGTACTTAGGCATTTTGCCTTCCACCTTTGGCGCCCAACGGCGTAGGTACATCTTTTGCATGTCGCCCTTGGCATAGTCGCGTGCAGGTTCAACCCACACATTGGTGCGTGTGCGGTGGCTGTCGTCGGTGTGCGAAGTCATCACCGAACCATCTTTCGAGGCTTTTTTGCCCACGGTTATAGTGGTGCATTCCATGCCTTGTGTTTCTTCGTCGGGGCTCATACCCTGAGCCATTGCGTTCAGTGTGAAGAACGCCAGTAGTAGTGTAAATACTTTTTTCATTGTTATGTATGTTTATTATTACTATTATATTTATCGTAGCTATCGGCTTGCAAAGGTACGACTTTTTTTTGAATGGGTGGGGGTGTGGTTCGGATAAAAAAAGCGAAGAAAGAACAATCCTTTCTTCGCCGTGGGTAATTAGGTTTATTTTATGGGCTTAAGTTTCAGCTTTACTTTGTCGCCTGCAATTAAGGTATATTCGGACTCGTTGTTTTTCTGAACAACTATCTCGCCATCTTCTTCTGCACTTTTGTATATCCATTTATCTTTTTGAGCCGACAAAAGTTTGACAGCTTCTTTGCCTATTTCCTCGCCTTTTTCGTTGAATAACACGAAGGCCTCATCGGTTATGGCAAGGGTTTGTGGAACCAAATCGTTCATGTCTATTTCTGCCAATGCCAACAATGCAACGGCAAAAATTGCATCACTGCTTAAAGAACTATCTGCAATTTCTTGGCTCAACAGCGGAAACGGCATAGACGACTCTTTAATATTAATACTATACTTCCCCACTTGGCACTGTGCCGAAAAGGAAAGGGTCAAAATGCAGAATGCTAAAATTAATTTTTTCATTGTTCTAAAGATGTTTTGTTTTGTGTTGTTAAACAATATGATACGTTGAATGTTGCTTTGTTTGCTATATCTTGATAACGTTGCAAATGTACAAAAAAAATCAGATATAAAAGTTAAAAGACAGACGCGATGGAAAATTATTTATTTTCTGTATGTTTTTGGGGCAAAAAAAGAACAAAAATCTGCTATTAATAGTGTTTTGATACGTTATTTGTTTGCATAAACAGCAAAAGAGAAGAAACAAGAATAAAAAATGAGCAGAATTTAAATGTTGTTTATCAGAATAGTAAAGAATAATGTATGTTTGTTGATAAAAATAAAAGAATATTTATGCCATATAATTGAAAAAATGGTTGTATCTTTGCACCCGAATTTTGAATTAAAAGATGAAACAAAGAACTAATAATATAATTGTTGTAAATGTAGCGATGCCAGAAAGCATCGAAGAAATAATTGTTATTGGTTGAGGCGACTTATTTGGGTCGCTTTTTTTGTATCAAAAAGAAAATATTAAAAGGTAAAACAATATAAATAGAAAGAACTATGAGTAATTTAAAAGGACGTAATCTTATTTCAATTACCGATTTCACCAAAGAAGAATATATTCAAATATTGGATATAGCGGAAGAGTTTGAAAAGAATCCCAAGCAAGCTATTTTGAACGACAAAGTTGTGGCTACATTGTTTTTCGAACCTTCGACACGTACACGTTTGAGCTTCGAAAGTGCTGCCAACCAATTAGGTGCTCGTATAATAGGCTTTAGCGATCCGGGAGGAACAAGTGTGCAAAAAGGCGAATCGCTACACGATACTATAACAATGGTAAGTAGCTACTCTGACCTTATTGTAATGAGAAATCCTCGCGAAGGTAGTTCTCGCTACGCAAGCGAAGTATCGAATGTTCCGGTGATAAATGCCGGTGATGGTGCCAACCAACACCCTACTCAATGTATGCTTGACCTTTACTCTATCAGAAAAACACAAGGTACATTGGACAACTTGAATATAGCATTGGTGGGCGATTTGAAATACGGACGTACAGTTCACTCGCTTACTCAAGCTATGAGCAACTTTAATACTACATTCCACTTTGTTTCGCCAGACGAATTGAAGATGCCCGAATCGGTAAAAATGTCGGTACGCGATGCTAAACTAAACTACTACGAATACTCTGACATGAACGAAATAATATCTACAGCCGATATTATTTATATGACAAGAGTTCAACGCGAACGTTTCCCAGATCAAATAGAATACGAACGTGTAAAAGATTCTTGTATTCTTACAGCAAGCATGCTAAAAGGTTGCAAAGAAAATATGCGCATACTTCACCCACTACCACGCGTAAACGAAATCACTACCGATGTTGACAAAACTCCATACGCTTACTACTTCCAACAAGCACAAAACGGAGTATATGTTCGTCAGGCATTGATAGCTGCAATATTGGGTGTTAGATAATAAAAATAAATGTTTTACAAGATAAATATATATTAATACAATGGAAAAAGGTAAAAAAGAATTAGTAGTATCGGCTATAGATAATGGTACTGTTATAGACCATATACCAACACATGCAGTATATCGTGTAATACATATTTTAGGATTGGAAAACTACGAAGACGAAGTACTTATCGGGTATAATTTGGAAAGTAAAAAACTTGGCAAAAAAGGTATCATAAAGATAAAAAACAAGTTCTTTGAAAAAGACCAGATAAACAAAATAGCACTTGTTGCACCTATGGCAAGTCTTATCGTGATAAAGAACTACGAAGTGGTTGAAAAAATAAGAACAGAAATTCCTGACAAAATAGAAGGAATAGTAAAATGTGTAAACCCAAAATGTATTACAAACTCGGAAGTAATACGCACTAAATTCGATGTGGTAGACAAAGAAAACTTAGAGTTGAGATGTCACTACTGCGAAAAATTTACTTCGAAAGATACAATTAGTTTTGTAGAATAATCATAAAGTAGATTTATAACTTAAAAAGCGGAGCATATCTAAATCGATATGCTCCGCTTTTTTTGTGGTATACTGTTGATGGAATGATGCCCGGGTGTGAGTAGAATCACGCTATATTGTCGTGACGTTTATACATAGGAGAGAATTGGCGGAATGCAACGTTTGCTGTTTGTATGTTTGTAATGGTAAAATATATGGTTCAAATCGTGATAAGATAAGGTTGTGTGGAAGTGGTGTATTTTGTTGATATATAGTGTTATAATTGGAAATATTGTTTGTTTGACAACTAAAGTGTAAAAAAGAAGGTAAAAAATGAAAAAACGAACATTAAATTGTGGATAAAAAAACGAATAAATCAAGAAGATAGGTAAAATATTTTTATTTGTATATGTGTGATAATTAGTGATTTATTATTTATGTGATAAAAAAAAAGGAAAAATGCTTTTCTGATTCAAAAAAAAGACGTACTTTTGCACAACGATTGTAATGTAAATATAAAGATAAAAATAATAGAATAAAGATATGTATTTATCAGTAGAAAAGAAAAAAGAGATTTTTGCAAAGTTCGGTAAATCGGAAGCAGATACTGGATCACCAGAAGCTCAAATAGCATTGTTTTCGTACAGAATTCAACATTTGACCGAACACATGAAAAAACAACGTAAAGATTTAGGAACACAACGTTCGTTGGTACGTTTGGTAGGAAAACGTAGACGTTTATTAGATTATTTGAAAGAAAACGATATCGAACGTTACCGTGCTATTATTAAAGAATTGAATATAAGAAAATAGTTTTTCATATTTATTTGGTTATGGTTGAAGGCAATTAGAGTCTAATTGCCTTTTTTTGTTTATAAAGAAGTACATACATGACGATTGTATGTATATTAGTTGATAAATAGAGAGATAATAAGATGAACATTGTAAAAAAAACTATCGATTTAGGTAATGGACAAATTATCGAAATCGAAACAGGAAAGTTGGCCAAACAAGCAGATGGTTCAGCAGTGGTTCGTATGAACAATACTATGCTTTTGGCAACAGTATGTGCTAAAAAAGAAGCCGGCGAAAATGTAGATTTTATGCCGCTTACAGTAGAGTATCAAGAAAAATATGCTGCTATGGGTCGTTTCCCTGGCGGATTTTTTAAACGCGAAGCACGTCCTTCAGAATACGAAATTTTGATTGCACGTTTGGTAGATAGAGCTTTGCGTCCTCTTTTCCCGGATGATTTTCATGCCGAAGTTCAAGTACAAATTACTTTGATTTCCGGCGATAGAAATACAGCACCAGATGCATTGGCTGCATTGGCTGCTGCTGCTGCATTGGCAGTATCTGATATTCCATTCAACGGACCGGTATCGGAAGTGAGAGTATCGTATCTAAATGGTCAGTTTGTTATCAACCCACCATTGCAAGATATCGAAGAAGCTGATTTAGATTTAATAGTAGCTGCTACCAACGAAAACATTATGATGGTAGAAGGCGAAATGAAAGAAGTATCGGAAGAATTGATGTTGGAAGCATTGAAAACTGCTCATAGTGCAATACGTATCCAATGCGATGCTTTGGCTGAACTTACAATTGCTGCCGGAAAAACAGAAAAACGTGAATATTGTCACGAAGTTAACGATTTTGAATTCAAAGCTCAAATGCACGAGGCCGTATATCAAAAATGTTACGATTTTGCTAAGCAAGGTATTCCTAACAAACATATGCGTTCGGAAGGCTTCGAAGCTATTAAGGCTGAGTTTGTAGAATCGTTGGCATTGGCCGAAGACGAATTGAAAGAAAAATCGTTCATGATAGATCGTTATTTCCACGATATCGAAAAAGAAGCTATGCGCGACATGGTTCTTGCAGAACGTACTCGTTTAGACGGTCGTAAATTGGATGAAATACGTCCAATATGGTGCGAGATAGATTACTTGCCATCTGCTCATGGTTCGTCAATCTTTACTCGTGGCGAAACTCAATCGTTGTCGACAGTTACATTGGGAACAAAACTTGATGAACAAATGATTGACGGAGCTGTAATCGAAGGTACTCGTAATTTTATGTTGCACTACAATTTCCCCGGCTTTGCTACAGGCGAAGTAAAAGGAAATAGAGGTTTGAGCCGCCGCGAAATAGGACATGGAAACTTAGCATGGCGTGCCTTGAAATATGTTATTCCTACAGGACCTGAAAATCCTTACACAATTCGTGTAGTATCTGATATATTGGAATCTAATGGTTCTTCGTCTATGGCAACAGTGTGTGCCGGTACACTTGCATTGATGGATGCCGGTGTTAAGATTAAGAAACCTGTTACAGGTATTGCTATGGGATTGATATCTAAGGGTGATAAATGGGCTGTGTTGTCTGATATTTTGGGCGACGAAGACCACCTTGGCGATATGGACTTTAAAGTAACCGGTACTCGCGATGGTATCACTGCTTGCCAAATGGATATAAAAGTAGATGGTTTGTCTTACGAAGTGTTGTCGCAAGCATTGGCACAAGCTAATGCCGGTCGTATGCATATAATGGATATAATCGAAGCTACAATAAGCCAACCACGCGAAGATTACAAACCTTTCGTTCCACGCATTGTACAAATGGAAATTCCAAAAGAATTTATTGGAGCTGTTATTGGTACAGGTGGTAAAGTTATTCAAGAAATACAAAAAGAAACCAATTCTGTTATCACTATAGAAGAAAAAGGCGAAGTTGGAGTAGTAGATATTTCTGCAGTAGATAAAGCTTCTATCGATGCTGCTATCAATTGGATAAAAGGTCTTACAACAGTTCCTGAAGTAGGTCAAGTTTACGAAGGAAAAGTAAAAAGTATAGTAGATTTTGGAGCTTTTGTAGAAATATTGCCGGGCAAAGAAGGTTTGTTGCATATTTCTGAATATGATTGGACTCGTACCGAATCGATAAAAGATTTGATGCACGAAGGTGAAGAAGTACAAGTAAAATTGTTGGAAATAGACGAAAAAACAGGAAAACTTCGTTTGTCGAGAAAAGCATTGTTGCCACGTCCTGAAGGAATGCCGGAACATGAAAGCAGACCTAGAGGCGATCGTAAACCACATCGCGACAATAATAGAGGTGGAAAACCTATGAATCGTGATAATAAACCTCGCAACAATCAATAAAAATCTTATTCTTGCAAAAGTTTGATAATTACATATAAAGAGGATGAATTTCATCCTCTTTTTTTCTACTTTAATATTTGGATATATGTTGTTTAAACTTGGTTCGGACTATGAGTTTCCTCATCCTCTTTTGGCAGAAGAAGATGGATTGTTGGCGTTTGGAGGCGATTTGTCGCCACAACGATTGTTGGAGGCGTATAGTAATGGCATCTTCCCATGGTTTAACGAGGACGACCCAATAATGTGGTGGGCGTTGAATCCTAGAATGGTGCTTTTGCCTAACGAATTTCATTGTTCAAAGTCGCTACAGAGGTGTATAAAATCAAATAAGTATGAAGTTAGAATAGATACAAACTTCGAAAAGGTGATACGTTCGTGTGCAGAAACAAAACGAGAAGGACAAGATGGTACATGGATAAATAATGATATGATTGAAGCTTACACTTTGATGCATTATTTGGGTTATGCACATTCGTTCGAAGCTTATTATGAAGGTGAATTGGTAGGAGGGCTTTATGGCTTGTCGTTGGGTTGTGCTTTCTTTGGCGAATCGATGTTTGCGCGAATGACAGATGCGTCAAAGGTCTGCTTTGCTGCTTTGGTAGATTATGCAAAAGAACACAATTTTATGTTTATCGATGCTCAGCAAGAAACTCAACATTTGAAGTCGTTGGGAGCAAAAACAATAGATATGGAATTGTTTCTTGATATGTTGTCTGAGTCAAACAAGTATGAAACTATTATAGGAAAATGGACAATGAAGACTGATAAAGAAAAAAGCGTTGTTACACTACTTATTGGAGGTAACCAAGGGAATAGAAAAGGGTTGTTAGACGAAGCATGTGTAGAAATAGAAAAGAGGATAGGTCGAATACAGCAGAAATCCTCCGTTTATGAAAGTGAAGCATGGGGGTTTGAAGCAGAACAGGATTTTTTGAATCAGGCTATCGTTGTAGAAACAAATCTAAGTCCGATTGAAGTGCTGGAGAATGCTCTTTTTATAGAATCCATACTAGGACGAGTTAGAACAGGAAAAGGTTATTCTTCCAGAACAATGGATATAGATATAATGTTTATCGACGATATTTGTTGCGACATTCCCAAGTTGATTTTGCCACATCCGCGTATACAAGAACGTAATTTTGTTCTTGAACCATTGTGCGAAATTATGCCTAATTATGTGCACCCAAAATTGGGAAAAACCATTCAAAATTTGCTAACTAATAGCCCCGATAAAGGAAAAATATCTAAATATATAGAGTGAAAGTAGTGGAAATTTGAATTGTAAAGTGTTGATATATAATATTGGAAAAATAATATTTGCGAAATGCTTTGCTATATGGAAAAAAATTAGTATTTTTGCAATTCGTTTTAAAAGATAGAATATAGTAATAATTTCATTAATAAAATGTACGCAATAGTAGAAATAGCAGGAAAGCAATTCAAGGTAGTACAAGATCAAAAAATCTTTGTAAACCGTCTTCAAAACGAAGAAGGTAGCCAAGTTTCTTTTGACACCGTGATGCTTAAAGACAATGAAGGAGCTGTAGAAATCGGACAACCTTATATAGCAGGTTCGAAAGTAACAGTAACTGTTTTGAAACACTTAAAGGGAGACAAAGTATTGGTTTTCCACAAAAAACGTAGAAAAGGTTATCAAAAGATGAATGGTCATCGTGACTATTTAACTCAAATAAAAATAGATAGCATTCAATAGTTTTTTATCAAGTTTGTAAAAACAGTACAAAGTAAATTAGTAATAACCTATTAAAAAAAATATAGTATGGCTCATAAGAAGGGTGTCGGAAGTTCCAGCAACGGTCGTGAATCAGAAAGCAAACGATTGGGAGTTAAAATATATGGTGGTCAAAACTGCATAGCAGGTAACATCATAGTACGTCAACGTGGTACCGTACATAACCCAGGAAAAAACGTGGGAATGGGAAAAGATCATACTTTGTATGCTCTTGTAGATGGTACAGTTGAATTCAGAAAAGGACGTCAAGACAGATCTTTTGTATCTGTAATTCCGGCAGAATAAATAGAAATTCAATAGAGAAGTTTTGTTTCTCATCATAGGTAAAGGTTGCTTTGATATCGAAGCAACCTTTTTTTGTTTATAGTTTAAATCATATTTCAATATGCTGTTCTATGACTAAAGTTTTTTCTATAACTCAAATTAGAGAGGCCGATAGGTATACAATAGACCATGAACCGATTCTTTCTGTCGATTTGATGGAACGTGCTGCAAAATCGTGTCTTGAATGGTTGCGGTTGAATGTGTCATTGCAAGAGTTTAACTGCGTAACTATTGTTTGTGGTATGGGCAACAATGGTGGCGATGGGTTGGCATTGGCTAGAATGTTGCATCAAGCTAATGTGCCCGTAGATGTTTATGTTTTAGGATTTGCAAATGCTGGTTCGGTAGATTTCGAGATAAACCGACAAAGATTGGAAGAGATAGGAGTACAAATAAAGGCTATTTCTAATGCTATGGATTTTTGTATTAATCCACAGTCTGATCTAATTATTGATGCAATATTTGGCAGCGGTTTGAATAGAGAAATAGATGAAGAAACAAAACAAGTAATATCTAAGATAAATGATGCGGATGCTTTGCGTATTTCTATAGATATACCTTCCGGTCTTTTCGTAGAAAAAACGTCGGTGGGAGGTAGTGTAGTAAAAGCAGACCACACTTTGACGTTTCAATTTCCCAAATTACCATTCTTTTTTCCGGAAAATGCTCATTATGTAGGCGAGTTTCACGTTTTGGATATTGGATTACACAAGGACTATGTTTTGCAAACGCCTACTACAACTTATTATGTAGATAGTGTTGATTATCCTAAGTGTATAGTTCCTCGACCTAAATTTTCGCACAAAGGTACTTTCGGACATGCTTTGCTTATTGCAGGTAGTTATGGTAAGGTAGGGGCGGCAATGTTTGCTGCCAAATCATGTATGTATTCCGGTGTTGGATTGCTTACAGTGCATTTGCCTTGCAATGCTATTGCATGCATGCAAACTGCCTTTCCGGAGGCTATGATTTCTATCGATGGTCACGATAATATTTTTACCTCTTTACCCAGTAATATGGATAGATATACAGCAGCAGGCGTAGGACCGGGATTGGGGACTGCTGTTGAGACAGCGGCAGTATTAGAATCGTTTTTGCGTGTTTGGGATAAGCCGTTGTTGCTCGATGCAGATGCTTTAAATATTATTGCATTGTATAGAGATAAGATGTTGCCATTACTCAGACCTAATACTATTATTACTCCGCATGTAAAAGAGTTTGAGCGTTTGGTAGGATGTTGGAAAGATGACTTTGAACGGCTCGAAATTCAGAAGAATTTTTCCAAACAGTATGGAGTTATTGTAGTGCTGAAGGGTGCTAACACATCAATATGTTGCCCTGATGGTGAAGTGTATTTCAATTCAACTGGCAATCCGGGTATGGCTACGGGAGGTAGTGGCGATGTGCTTAGTGGTATTATCACCTCGTTGTTGGCTCAAGGTGTAGAAGCAAAACGAGCGGCGATATTTGGAGTGTATCTTCATGGTATGGCAGGAGATATTGCAGCTGCCGATATCGGAATGGTGTCAATGACAGCATCGGATATATGCGATGGAATAAAGGAAGCTACTAAGCATCTGAAATAAATTATAACGTTTCTTGTTTATACAAGTACGAAATAGTATATGGCGGATTACATTCGTGATAAAATCAGAATCATAAAACCATTATTGTCTTTAATCTATCCCATCATTCCATACCTTTGACAGACATAGTTGTATACTGCATCTTTATAATAATTGATACTCTCATCCGAATAGCTTTCAGGTAACTCATTCCATAATGTATCGCGGATAGCAATAATGATTGTTGCTTTAGTTTCTCTCTTATCAAACGGATGATCCATATTTTCTATCAAATCTTTGATTTTAGCCAACAAATCAACTGCTACTTTTTTAAGTTTTTTGATGTCTTCTTTTGATAGATTTTCTTTTAAAAGTACATCATACATCGAAAGCTGTTCGTCATTCTCAAATCCTTCACGGACATAGCGTATCTCCTCTTCTGTAAGTTTTTGTGAAAGTTGCATCAACTCCTCAAAAGTTTGTTCGATAGTTACCCTATTTTGCTCTTGGTTATATTCACGAATAATCTCTTGATACTTCTCATAAAAGTTGATACGTCTCGGATTATGTGCAAGCATTTGTGTGATACGTTCTTGTAACAAATCTTGAATATCTTTCAATATTAAGTTCTTTTTTTTACTCTTGGAAAACTCACGCCTTAGTATGTCAAAATTAATACCACTGATGTCAAATTGACGATATGTTCTAGGTTCAGCTGCTATAGGTGTATATATTTGCAGATGTTCGTTTACAATTTCGTTGATGGCTACACTCAAATCTGTAATGTCGGCATGTTTCCGTTTCTTCTGCAATTCTTTGTATATAGCTTCTATGGCATCTTTTTGTTGTTTCATTTCCTTTGTAATATCTTCTCGATCTAGATATTTCCATAGTTTAAGCAACGTAGTTGTGTAAGTGCAATAGGTCTTCCTAATCTCAAGTGTTTCACACATAGCATTGGCAGCCTCTTTCAGCAAGGATAGTTTGAAAAATGTTTCTGCTTCTATCAATTCTATCAATTCAAAACCATGCTCACTCAAAAATATCGTAGCAGCAGTTATCGTTTCAAGCACATGTTTGATAAGTTCCTTTTTATCAATTGTAGGATCATTTCCGGTGTTTCCTTCAGGATTGGCCGTATAATCAGCTAACGCTTGGCGAAGAGCTTTGACAATTCCAATATAATCAATAATTAATCCATTAGTTTTCCCTTCTGCCACGCGGTTAGCACGAGCTATGGTTTGCATCAATGTATGTGCTTTCATTGGCTTGTCAATGTAAAGGCAAGAAAGAGTCTTTACATCAAAACCTGTGAGCCACATGGCACAGACAAACACTACTCTCAGTTTGCTATCTTTGTCCTTGAATTCCTTGTCGAGTTCCCTCTTTTCCATCATGGCACGGTGTGGAAGTATATCCAACCCCCATTTCTGAAAAATCTGAACTTCATTCTGCTCTTGAGAAACCACTACCGCCATTTCCGTTTCTTGCATCCACTTGAGTTTGCGATTTAACTCTTGTACCTCTTGCTGGGAGGTCGATTTCGCAATCTGTTCTTCCAACAATGCTATTTCTTTCTGCCAATATTCCTGCACATATTCGTACATTCGCACGCAAGTCACTTTGTTGTAGCTTACCACCATAGCCTTACCCGATGTCCAAAGGTCGCTATAATGACGCACAAAGTCCTTCGCCACTATACGCAAACGCTTCTTGGCGGTCAATAAATGTACTTCCTTAGCAAATTCCCTTTCCAATTTTGCCAGTTGCGAAGCATCCATATCTCCCGCTTGTTCCAAGGCTGCAGCTATCTCTTCATTGATTTCAGGATTCTGCAAGTCTTGCAACTGTTCACCTCGGTTTTCGTAATACAAAGGCACCGTCGCCTTATCTTCTACCGCCCGTTTGAAGTCGTAGATACTGACATAACCACCAAAAGTACGAGCCGTAATATTATCATTAGAAAGCAATGGAGTACCGGTAAAACCAACACGATTGGCCGTAGGCAACAAGTGCATCAAATTATCGGCAAAGATACCATTCTGAGTGCGGTGTGCCTCGTCACTGATTACCACAATGTCATGGCCGGGATAAATTGGTTCTGCATCCGGCCTATTGAACTTCTGAATCAACGAGAAGATGAACGAAGGATTTCCCTTCAGTTTTGTTATCAAGTCTTCACCGCTTTGTGCTATGAACTCCCTTGCTTTTACCTTACCCAACATTCCACAATTTTCGAATGTATCGCTTATCTGCTTGTTCAGTTCCTCGCGGTCAGTCAACACAACTATAGTTGGTGAACCAGCAAACTTGCGACGTATTTTCTGAGCCAAGAACAGCATAGAATAACTCTTTCCGCTACCTTGCGTATGCCAAAACACACCAAGTTTACCATTGATATACTCACGGTTTCTATACATTTCCACGGCTTGATTTACCCCCAAATATTGGTGGTTTCGCGATAAGATTTTAACCGTACGTCCATCGGAGTGATCGTAAAGAATAAAGTTTTCGAGCAAATCTAAGAAGTTTTCTTTTTTGCAGATACCGCGTAGCATGGTAGGCAGTTCTATGTTCCCAGCCTCCATCTCATTAAGTCGTTTCCATTCATGGAAGAATTCCCATTTCGAATCGATGGTGCCAACACGTGCTTCCAGTCCATTGCTGAATATGATGAACGCATTGTGATGAAACAGTTGCGGAATAGTATCTAAGTAATCCCGATAGTTCTTGTTGAAGGCATCCACCACTTCTACATCGTGGTTCTTCAGTTCCATAAAAAGCAATGGAATACCATTAACAAAGCCAACAATATCAGCTCTTCTGCGATACAGCAAACCATATACCCATAGCTCACGCACACACAGAAACTCGTTCTTTTCCGGCGAAGCAAAGTCGATTACCTTAGCTTTAACTTCTTCCGTTTCACCATTGAGTTTGGTGCGAGTTACCGGTATGCCGTCCTTGATGTACTGATACTTCTGCTCATTGATTTGCATCAGCGACTGGCTGCTCATGCGTTCTGTCATCCGCTCTACGGCTTCGCCCAACTGCTTCTCCGTCATCCACGGATTCAGTGCTTTCAAAGCCTTGCATAAATGGCGTGTAAACAACACTTCATGATAGCTTTTTCTGCCAAATGTACCTAATTCACCAAGTACTTCGGCATCCCATGCCATCACACTGGTCCAGCCCAATTCGTTTTCCAACAAATCTGCTGCACTTTTTTGTATCAGTTGGTCTTCGCTGTAGTCTTTTGACATAATTGCTTCGTTTTAAGTTTGTTGAATAATGCCAATCCCTTTACCGTCAATAAATACTTTTGACGAGGATGACGAGGAGATTGAGGATATAACAAGCGGATATATCCTTCGTGGGTGGCAGGATTAAGATAAAGGTTTAATACATTCTTTCTATCCTTAAGTCTAAGGCCGTCCATTATTTCCTTCACAGACAGCTCTTTTTCACCAACCACAAGAATCAATCGCTGAATGTTTGGATTGTCAGTGTTTAACTTGTCCTGTACTTGTGGGGTACTTGTGGGGTGGTTGTGGGGTACTTGTCCTGCACTTGCCTCATCCTTCCATTCTTCAGGTGCGTTTACCAACATATATCTGTTCTTCAGTTCATGGTTTTCGCCCATCAATAGATTGCGGAAGAAATTGTTCAAGAAACTATAATCTTGATTGATACCCTTTGCTACATTTTTGTAATTTGCCCTAACCAGTGCGTTTCGGAAATACCATGAGTGTTGTTCAAACATATCATTGTTACACTCAAAGCCTATAGACTTTAAGTATTTTATGGCGAATACCGCTGTGGTCCGTGTATTTCCTTCACAAAACGGATGTGTTTGCCAAATGCCTGAAACGAATTTAGCAAGGTGTTCTACGACTTCTGTCATGGAAAGACCTCTGTAATCGAACTGTTTTTCTTGTTCAATATCGTAATCCAAGGCTATACGCAAATCTTGCCATCTGCCGTACATAACCGTGTCTCCTCGCAATACCCATTCTTTCTTGGTGATGTCGTACGTATGCAGTTGGCCGGCATGTTTGAATACTCCTTCAAAGATACCGCGATGAATGGCTATAACACCGGCTGCGTTGAAAGTGAACGAAGGTGAGCCTATCAGTTTGGCAATATTGCCGGACACTTTATCTGCTTCAGACTTTTCTTCATCATCGGCATCATGTTGAGTTTTTGATATATAGTATTGCTTAATCTGTTCTCGAGCTTCGTCTATCGTGATTTCACCTTCGATGTGCTGACGAGCCGTCTGTTTCAGATACTCCGACACCTGCAAACCATCTACAGCCTGCAAACCAATAGCTACGCGCCATGCTTCGGCACGCTCGCGCTTGTGTGGCTCGCCGGCTTTTATATATTCATCGAAATTGAGATATAATTGTTCTTCGTTCATACACATCAAGGTTATTTTATGCTTACACTTCTATTTCTTCACCCATTAACGATAGTTTCAGCCCAATTCGTTTTCCAACAAATCTGCTGCACTTTTTTGTATCAGTTGGTCTTCGCTGTAGTCTTTTGACATAAATATTATAAATCAAATTTATCGTGTATCGATTTGCAAAACTAAAACTATTAAGCTTTCTTGATCTTATTGAATAAATACTCTGGACCAAAAGTTGCTTTTACAATTTTCGCCAATGTTAAATTATCATTGAAATCATATTTTTTAACATTATCTTTAAATACCCAATATCTACCATGTGCTATCCAATTTCTATAATTAGTTGCATCAATAATTCTATTAATCAAATCACCACACTCTGGTCTATATTGTTTCCAACCATTTAACACAACATCAACATAGGCATATTGGTATACTTTCTTTGCAGGGTTATATGTACTTCGATATATATTTGACAATTTATCATGTTTTTTTAATTCTGTTCTATACACAAAGTCTTTTCGAAATTCAGCTTCTATTAGAGATAATAACGAAAAAGAAGCTTCACGAGATAATTCTTCAAGGCAAAATTGACATTCTTTCCGAATTTCAGAATCAGTCATGAATAAAAAGTCTGAATCATAATTGGGATTCTGACTTGAATTATATTGTAATTCTAAAGATTTTTTCATCTTATTATAAAATGATTCTATTTCTTCAATAGACTGAATATCTTCAGAAAATTGGAACTTAATTTTTCGCATTTATCAAATCTGCTATTAGGTTCTGAAGTGAAGTCGATGTAACCTTTATTAATTTACTATTTTGGGGATTTACAAATTTCCAAACTATTTCTCCAGGTTCTTTACGTTCTTTTTCAATACGTCCATTAACACGTATTTCAATCAAATCCAGAAAATTCTCAAAATTATTACCAACTCTTACAAACTTTACGGATTCATTTAAATATTTTAAGTCTATACGAGCATCAGATCCTATTAATACTGTACCAATAGGTTCGAACTCTAAAAAATAAGAACCAATTCTAAGATTCTTTTTATTTACCTCATAAGTTCCTAAAGACTCTTCTGTTATAGTCATTGAGCTCAAGTTTGTCGTAAAGACTTCATTGTAACAACCATCTAACCATTCGTTATCTACTTTATAATAGAACTCATTAACACGTTCAATAAAAGTATTTATCCTGGCTTGTATTTTGTCAGCCTGGCCAGCGCTTGCATCAATAATTTGTTTTAGCTTATCTTCCATAATATTATATATAATTTAAAAAACTTCTATTTCTCTACTCATCAACTTGGGAAGCAAGCGGTCACGTGCTTCGGTGAGATGGCGGATTTGGGATAATAAACTTGAAATCGTATCGAAACGTTTAGAAACTTTTTTTTCAAATGTTTGCAATATACTTGTTTCAGGTAAGCATAATTCCATAGCATTAACATCCTTTGCATATACATGTGGTTGTGCTGAACCTTTTTGCATATTGTCTATTGTTGTTTTATTGTCACGAAGAAAACAAAATATAAAATGCAAATATGGTGTCATTGAATTGTCTGCAAAAGAACAATCCGAAGCCCAAACTTTTTCAAAATACATCTTTGTATAACCTGCATTAGCTCCAGAAGCACTTATCGTAATAACTCGCTCAGATGTATTAAATTTATTGCAATAATATGCCGGCTCTAAGCCTCCTGCTACAACTGGTATATTACCTTCTATAACATCTTTCTTTGTAATTGTTTTACCACGTTTAAACTCTACCAAACTACACAATATAGTTTTCTCCCACCCCTCAGGTACACCATCCACAATCTTAGTGTTTTCGTACCCTGGGAAGCGGAGGTCAATGAACCATTCCTTATAGAGACGTTGTGCAGATTCTTCCAATAACTTTATTTGCTTCTGATAGTTTTCTATAAAGGAGTCATAACGGGAAAGAATAGTGGCGATTTTATTTTGCACTTCAATTGGCGGACAAGGGAATAAAATAGTTGATAATTTTTTCCAAGATAAATTGTCTTGCGCTGTTCCTTGAGAAATCTGTTGACAATCTCTTTGTAATATATCAAAGCAATACTTTACAAACTTTACATTAGCTATATTTTCATATGGAATAAATCCCATAATACTATCAGGGAAACAGGCTGGAAAAGCTAACAATGCAGTATCTGCTATATTTGCAGCTATAGTTATGCACAAAGTATCTTTTCCCCAAAGTTTACTTTGAGCAAGTCCTTCTTCATTATATGTTTGACTATATTCTGTAACATATAACCCAGCAGTTCCAATATCGCCAGTTTGTATAAAAGGATATTTTCCACCGAATAACCTTGCATCATTACGAGGACGGTGTTTGGATTTACCACGAGAAATGATACCCATTTGGTCTAAAGTAACTTTCTTCCACTCACTCATACCTCATCCTCCTCATTATAATTATCATAACGAAGTTTTGCCGCTTCTAAAGATTTTTGAATCTGGCGTTGTAATACTTCACGAGAAGGTAACTCTGTTAAATATTGAGCAACTTTGATACCCGACTTGTCAAGCTGTAGCAATTCTATCTGTTCTTCACTACCTTCAGTGCATAACAAAAGACCGAGAGGAGTTTCTTCTCCCGTTTCCATTTCGTTAGCCTCAAGCCAACGGAGATACAACTCCATCTGTCCTTTGTACTGCGCTTTAAATCGGCCTAATTTCAGGTCTATAGCTATCAAACGGCGCAAACGACGATGGTAAAACAACAAGTCAAGATAAAAATCTTCACCATCAATAATCATTCGTTTCTGACGTGCCACAAAACTAAACCCGTTGCCCAATTCTATAATGAATTGCTCCAAATGGGCAACTAAACTATCTTCCAAACTTTTTTCGCTATACATTCCTTTAAGGCCTGTAAATTCCAGAAAATATGGACTTTTAAAGACTAAATCGGGTGAAAGGATATTTTCATTACGCAATTGTATCAATTCCTTTTTTATAAGTTCATCCGGTTTACTGCTTACTGCTGTTCGCTCATATAGCATCCCGTCTATCTTCGACTGCAATGTCCTCTTGCTCCACTGTTCAGATGCCGCCATAGTCAGATAGAACTCTCGCTGAAGTTCATCTTTTAATGTCATAACCACCAAAAAATGAGACCAGGATAATTTTGACACCAATGGTGACACAATTTGGAAATCGGGAAATGTCTGAGCAAATTGCATCATTCTACGAATAGTTCTTTCCTCAAACCCTTTTGTTCCATATTCATCCTGCAATTGTTGCGCTATCTGTGCGACAATTTGTTTTCCGTATTCGGCACGTTGATTGCCAAGCACTTCGCGATTGATGCGTTCACCAATATGCCAATACATTGTAGTAAGGGCATAATTGGCAGTAGCAGCCACATGTCCACGTGCCTGTTCAATTATCTGACGTAAATCATGTATCAGTGATTGCGTATGCAAATCAGTACTGCTCATTTCAGTTCCTCCCAACCTTTCAAAATCTCACTCATCAAGACATTAGCTTCATCGTTCAAACGCTTCAATTCGGCATGTATTTCCGTCATGCGTTCGCAGAAATCCACGCCATCGTCTTCGACTTCTGCTACACCTACATAAGCACCCGGAGTAAGCGAATAGTTCTTTTCTTCTATCTCCTGGATAGTGGCAATCTTACAAAGGCCAAGCACATCCTTGTACTCTCCTTCACCAAACTTTTCGGTGAGCCATTCGTATTGGCGAGCAGTTTCCAGCTTGTCTTCCAACGCATCTTGAATGGCTTTCATTTCTGCTTCGATGCGTTTCTTGTCCTTGCGGGCAGCATTAGCAATGGCTTCCTTGGCTTCGGCTTTCTGCTTGTCGAGAGCTGCTTGGGCAGATTCCACCGTAATGTCGCCAAGTTCCGTTCTATAGTCTGACAATAATGCCTGGTATTTTTCTGATTCTCCACGATAGAGGTGAACAATTGCTTGCAGGTTGCGCAACTGCCATTCCGTCCATTCGTTGAGTGTACGGTCCACCACCGTATAGTAATTTCGTGCATCGATAAAGAGCACTTTATCCCGATTTTCAGCACGCTTTGCCTTATCGAAGAACCACAACGAACAAGGGAGTGAAAGCGTATAGAAGAAGTTATTGCCTACACTTACCATAACATCCACATCACCTGTGCATACAAGTTTCTCGCGAATGTCACGGTCTTTGTTGGCACTATCGGTAGCCGAACTTGCCATAACAAAACCGGCACGGCCATGGTCATTCAGATATGCATGGAAATAGCTAATCCATAAGTAATTGGCATTACCAATCTCCTTGCTCTTGGCATTTACGCCCGGCAATCCAAAAGGCAGACGACCTGCAGCCCATGCTGATTCAGACTTTACTTTGTCTACATTGAACGGAGGATTAGCCATTACATAGTCGCATTTGCCTTCCAAGTTGTAGGCATCGTGATAGAATGAATTGGCTTCGTCTCCCGAAACAATCTTACCGTTCAACCCATGTACAGCCATGTTCATCAAACAAAGCTGAGCGTTGTATTCTACCTTTTCCTGACCGTAGAATGTCATTTGTGTATTGGCATTAAGACCGGCTTGATTCACAAAATCACCTGTTTGTACAAACATACCACCCGAACCGCAAGCCGGGTCGAGCATGATACCCGATGTGGGTTCCAATACGTTTACCAACATCTTAACCAACGATTTCGGGGTAAAGAACACACCATCATCGCTGGCTACTGCCTTGGCAAACTTGGACAAGAAATATTCATAGATACGACCAATCACATCACCACCCACCTCGTCAATGGTCTGATTGTTGAAGATACGAAGCAAGTCGGCCAACAAATCATCAGCAAACATGGTGTAGCTTTTAGGAAGAACACCTGTGAGCTGTTCGCTTTGTTCTTCCACCAATTGCATCGCATAATTGACCGCTTCGCCCAATGAATTGATATCCTTTCCGTCTTTGGTTTTCAAGCCTGCATCAGCAATATTTGCCGGAAGATTTACCAAATAGTCATATTGAGCTTCTTGCGGAAGGAACAAAGCACTCTTAGCTGCGAAGTCACTTGGTTCCACTGGCATTACTCTGCCACCACGGGACGGACGGTTTTGTAAGATTTCAGCTTCCACCATTTTGAATCTGCTATAGGCATAACGCAAAAATAGCAAGGCAAGCACAGGCATACAATATTGGCTGCTGGTTAGTTTACTTCCTTGTCGGAGCAAATCGGCCGATTCCCACAATTCGGCTTCGAGTTTCTTTATATTGGTTATCATTTCTTGTCAATTTAATGGTTCTGCTTGTAACTTGAAAGCATTTGCATCTACTTTCATTTGATATATCTTAATTTTAGGATTTAGGGTTTGGGCTGCATGGATGATTTTAGTTCGCATTTCATCATCTATATTCACTCCTAAATAAACCGAATCATAACATTCGCCTCCTATTTTAGGAATAAACCGTATTTCCTTATAATCTACAATTTCTTTATTCTGAAAATCTTTAGGCACATAAGAGGAAGTCATTTCTGAAGAAGGATCTACAATCACCAAACGGACTTCCTGTTCATGTTCCCATGCTTTTCCCTTGGTAGATAATTGATAAGTCCACAAGTCTTCATTCTTTTTAAAGAAGTCTGGCTTTTCAATAATATCCTTGTATTGAACTTCGAGCTTTAAATAGCCTAAAATGATTGTCCCCTCTATACAAGAAAGATATTTATCTGCTTTCTCCATATCAATGCCAATGCAAATACCTTTATGGCAATTATAATAACTCCACATCAACAAAGAATCATAGTTCCTGGAAAGGCTACACAACCAAGTATTATTTCTATATCTTTCAAAACGATTCGATTCTAAATCCATAATAGCTTTCTTACCCCAAGTTCTTGCTCTTTCTATGGGTACTTGTGAAAAATCAATCAAGCTAGGGTGACAATCAAACGGATCATTCAATTTGGTAGCATTAGTAAATTGGATATTGCCATTACGCAACATAGCCAATCCTCCTTGTGTATCTAGATATTTATATAGTTTAATCTCTTTCATATACACTTAATACTAATCAATTGTTCAATCCTTCATTAATTACAATAAATCCTTTTCATCAATATCAAAGGTTTTCTGCCAATGTTTATCCCTAGTTAATTTGTTCTTATATCGAATCCTTTTTATCGTATATCTATCTTTATTTTGCCAAAATAGCAAAAAGTTCGTCAATATTTCTAATATCCAAACTCAAAGGTAAATATCTAAACAAAAGATATTTTCACCTTTTAATTTGATTTTGCAAAGATACATCTTTTCTGCGACTATACCAAATGATAATATGGTTAGTTTTACAAAAAAACGTAGCTTAGCAGTCTTGAATAATACTAAGCCTAAAATAAAACATCTCTCTTGTTCCTCGAATGGTCTCTTACTGTGCTGGACATCAACCTCTAAATCGTCCAACAACACCATTCTCTGCCTCTAGGAAAGTTTTGCAAAGTTACAACCTTTTTTGGGATTAGCCAAATTTTTTCTTCGTTTTTTTCTGCTTGAAAAGGATGCCATTTACGACTCAAAACTATGAGGTTTAAAGGTCGAAAGTGTGGGAGTTTTGGGTCAAAACTATGGGAGTTTTGGTGGCTAAACTGCGTGGCTTCGCTGACAACAGACTACGGACAACAGTTGGGTGGTAGCCGGTTCATGACTCATGTCTCACTGTTTTTTCGTATGCGAAACGTATGTGAAACCAAAGTCTGTTGTCAGTTGACGGTTGTCTGTAGTCCTCAAACCTAAATTTCGACATTGTCAGCCCCTCCTCACCACCGTATCCCCCCGTATTCCCCCTAAAGGGGAATACTTAAGGGGGATACTTGAGTGGTGGCGGACGGAGGTGCTGACAAGTCGCCGCGATTCCATGGCTACGCTAGGGCTACGCCCGGACAACAAGACAAAGGGCGTAAGGCAAAAGGAGAGCGGTAGCCGGCTCATGACTCTTTCGTCTGCGAAGCGATAGTTGAGCATAAGCCAATTACAAACAAAAACGACACAAAAGGGTACAAATCTGTAAAGTGATATTTCGAATGTTCGTATCTTTGCAAAATCAAATCGAAAAGTGTGTTTGTGGATAATGTTGTTGAATAAAAGTACTTTTGCATCTGCCTATTCTCTCTTACAACCTCGCAAAAGTGTTATTCGGACAATTGACTACAAACTACGGACTACGGATTGGTAAGAGTTCTTTGACTTATTTTTTTGGTCGGTTGTCTGGAAATGTGGGATAGACGGTGGATAGATTGATATGCTGTGTAATTATCAGGTAGTTGTATATGAATTTGTGAATATTTTTGTTCCATTTTCGAGAGGAAAGAATCCTTTTTCAGATGGCTTAAAAAAAGCATCGGGATGTGTCTAAAATTGCATCACGATGCCGACAAAACTCCCTCGGGATGTAATTTCATTTTCCTCTTGGTAGGAAAAATGAGGTATG
Organism: Bacteroidales bacterium; assembly: GCA_017561155.1. GTDB lineage: Bacteria > Bacteroidota > Bacteroidia > Bacteroidales > P3 > HGM05376. The sequence goes on from JAFZDP010000034.1 coordinate 72,542, forward strand.
TGGGGTGTGTTTGTTCTTCGTTTGAGGGTGATGGTAATGTTTTTCGGAAATTGCCAATAAACAAACAAGGCAACGATGCTTTTGACATGTTGCCTTGTTTAGTATTGTTATTCCGTGTGTTTGGAAAAATTATTTCTTGCTTTCTTTGCTCCAACTGTCTTTAAGTGTACAAGCACGGTTGAATACCAAATGTTCCGGTGTAGAATCTTTGTCTACGCAGAAGTAACCCAAACGTTCAAACTGCATTTTATCCATAACTTTAGCTTTGCCCAATTCAGGTTCTAGCTTACAGTTTTGCAATACTTGTAGCGAATCAGGGTTCATATTGTCTAGGAATGTTTGGCCTTCTTCTACATCGTCAGGATTTTCTTTCGAGAATAAGCGGTCAAACAAGCGCACTTCTGCATCGATAGCATGTTCTGCCGATACCCAGTGTATTGTACCTTTTACTTTTCTGCCGTCGGGCGAGTTGCCACCTTTCGATGCAGGGTCGTAGCTACAATGTAGTTCTACTATGTTGCCTTCGGCATCTTTTATCACTTCGTCGCATTTTATAAAGTAGGCATAGCGTAGGCGTACTTCTTGGCCGGGAGCCAAACGGAAATACTTTTTAGGAGGATTTTCCATGAAGTCGTCACGTTCTATGTATATCACTTTGCTGAAAGGTACTTGACGTGTTCCTGCACTTTCGTCCTCTGGGTTGTTGATAGCTGTTAGGTTTTCTACTTGTCCGTCGGGATAGTTTGTGATAACGACTTTAAGTGGATTTAGCACAGCCATCATACGAGGTGCTACTTTGTTTAGGTGTTCTCTTAGCGAGAATTCCAACAACGAATAGTCTATTATATTGTCGCGTTTTGCCACACCTATACGTTCGCAGAAGTTGCGAATAGCTTCAGGGGTGTAGCCTCTTCTGCGGAAACCACAGATGGTAGGCATACGAGGGTCGTCCCAACCGCTTACATGATTTTCTTTTACAAGTTGTAGCAATTTGCGTTTGCTCATCACTGTATAGTTGATGTTCAAGCGGGCAAATTCGTATTGATGCGATGGGAATATGTCTAGTTTTTCGATAAACCAGTCGTACAACGGACGGTGAATATCGAACTCTAATGTACATATAGAGTGTGTGATGTTTTCTATACTATCGCTTTGTCCGTGAGCATAGTCGTACATTGGATATATGTTCCATTTGTTACCTGTACGGTGGTGTTCGGCATGTAGTATGCGATACATGATAGGGTCGCGGAATTGCATATTAGGGTGTGCCATGTCTATTTTGGCACGCAATACCTTGCTTCCATCAGGAAATTCACCGTTCTTCATGCGTTCGAAAAGGTCTAAGTTTTCTTCTACGCTACGATCGCGATAAGGGCTGTTTGTTCCGGGAACGGTAACGGTGCCACGATTTTTGCGTATGTCTTCCAACGATTGGTCGTCGACGTAGGCCAATCCCTTCTTTATCATTTCTACTGCCCACAAATAAAGCTGGTCGAAGTAGTCGGAAGCGTAGAATACATTTGCCCATTCAAATCCCAACCATTTTACGTCTTCCATAATAGAGTCTACATATTCTGTGTCTTCTTTTACAGGGTTGGTATCGTCGAAACGCAAATTAGTTTTACCACCATATTTTTTTGCCAATCCAAAGTTCAGACAAATAGACTTGGCATGTCCTATATGCAAATAGCCATTAGGTTCGGGGGGAAAACGGGTCAATATCGATTTATGTTTGCCACTCGATAGGTCGTTTTCAATAATCTCTTCCAAAAAATTTAGAGATTTAGCTTCGGTGTTTTCTATATTTTCTGCCATTCTTTATTTGTGTTTTATGAGTGAATGTTCTCTTTTTCTTACCTATACTGCATTATCAACAAAACTCTTTGCATTATGTTTTATCATAAATATGATATGTAATGTTTTGGTATTGTTGACAATAACAATGTTTGTCATACACATGAAAAACGTACAAATATACATTTTTTTTTCGATACCGACAATATATTTTTTAATATTTGGGTTTGGCTGTATAATGATACGGAGATATGTCGAGGACTCTTCGATATACCAGTACTGATGAATATGCAAACCGGATAAAAAAAGCACGAAGTAACCTTCGTGCTTTTTTTGACTATCGTTAATATTGTTAGTTGCGTATTACTTTGCGAACAGCCAATTCGTTGTCGGTGGTTATACGCATTGTATAATAGCCTTTACCCAACTTGGAAAGGTCTATAACATTGCTATTCTCGCATTCTGCCCATGGTATCCATTACCTCTACTTTGCGTATATCTGCATGGTTGAAGGTAATAGTTTCGCTTGTCGGGTTGGGGTGGAAGGTTAGTGCATCTAATTCGTTTGCAGCATCTATGCTTACATCTTCGGCAAAACTGGCAATATAAACAGCATCTTCGGTTACTGTTATAGTACGAGGATTATCTGTATTGCCGTCGTTCCAACTTACAAAGTGGTATCCATTGTATGGATATGCTTGTATTTTAGTACTTTTGTATGTGTTAGACAAAATTAATGCCATACCTATGGTGCTGTCGTTAACAGCCACACCCAAAGAAAATACTTCAATTTTCTTGTAAATTAGAGAATATAGTTCCCCAATCAGAATTTGAGTAATTGCTTAAACTACTGTGTGGTATATATACAGGTATAGCAGAACTTACATTTTGAAAAGAATTGCTATTGATAGTAGGCGGTGTTGCCGATTTTAAATCAATACGACCTAACGAAGTGCAATTGTTGAATGCTTTTGCTCCAATACTATTAACCGACTTTGGAATAGTAACCGAAGTTAAACCGGTGCAATCATAAAAAGCATACTGTCCAATAGTAGTAACAGAGTTAGGAATAGTTATATTTGAACTATTACCTATATATGATACTAATATGTTTTTTGTACTATCGCTGTACATAAAATCTCCCTCTACATAGCAATTTACATGTAATGCTCTCCATGGGCTTCCGGTTGCTGTGCCGTTGTAAATGATGTTTTTTACTAAATAGAAAGCACAATACTCAATATTAGTAACCGAATTGGGAATATTAATCGATGTTAAACCGGTACAATTACTAAAAGCCGATTCTCCAATAGTAGTAACTGAATTAGGAATAGTAACCGAAGTTAAACCGGTACAATTTTGAAAAGCATGACTTTTAATAGACGTAACTGAATTAGGAATAGTAATCGAAGTTAAACCGGTGCAATTATAAAAAGCCTGCTCTCCAATAGTAGTAACCGAATTAGGAATAGTAACCGAAGTTAAATCGGTACAATTATAAAAAGCATTCTCATTAATAGAAGAAACTGAATTGAGGATGGTTACATTTGTAGCTGTTCCGATATATGCCTCTAATGTCTTTTTTGTATTATCGCTATATATAAAATCGCCGTCTATATAGCCATTAACAGCAAATGCTCCCCATGGATTTCCACTTGCTGTACCGCTGTAAATAATGTTCTTAATTAAATAAAAAGCATGACATCCAATAGACGTAACCGAAGTTGGAATAACAACCGATGATAAATTAGTACACTTATCAAAAGCCGATTCTCCAATAGATGTAACCGAATTAGGAATAGTAATCGAAGTTAAACCGATGCAATTATAAAATGCAAAACCTCCAATACTATTAACCGACTTAGAAATAGTAACCGAAGTTAAACCTGTGCAATTATAAAAAGCATATCCTCCAATAGATGTAACTGACTTAGGAATAGTTACAGATGTTAAGCCTGTACATCCGTAAAAAGTATAATCCCCAATAGACGTAACCGACTTAGGAATTGTAACCGAAGTTAAACCGATACAATAAGTAAAAGCTCCTCCTGCTATTATTCGTGTGTTGCGTTGAATTGAATAAGAGCCGGATAAAGAAGACTCAACTCCCAGCAAACAATTATCTTTGTATAGCACACCATCGACCCAATTAGAAGCATTATTATAATAAGGTGTGTTATAAAATGCCGAAATTCCAATATGTTGTACCGAAGTCGGAATTGTGAAACTACTTAAATTTGTACAACCGGAAAAAGCATAATCCCCAATAGATGTAACCGATTTAGGAATAGTAAGCGAAGTTAAGCCGGTACAATTTTGAAAAGCATGACTTCCAATAGTAGTAACCCATTTAGGAATAGTTACATTTGAACTATTGCCTATATATGCCATTAATATGTTTTTTGTACTATCGCTATACATAAAATCTCCCTCTACATGGCAATTTACATGTAATGCTCCCCATGGGCTTCCGCTTGCTGTACCACTGTAAATTATGTTTTTAACTGAATAAAAAGCCCAAAATTCAATAGTAGTAACCGAATTGGGAATAGTAACCGATGTTAAACCGGTACAATTTTGAAAAGCACAACCTCCAATAAATGTAACCGAATTAGGAATAGTAACCGATGTTAAACCGGTACAACTTTGAAAAGCACACACTCCAATAGCAGTAACCGAATTAGGAATAGTAATAGAAGTTAAACCGGTACACATGCAAAAAGCTCTCTCTCCAATAGACGTAATCGAAGTCGGAATAATAACCGAAGTTAAACTGGGGCAATCATAAAAAGAACCATAACTATAAAGTTTATCTGTAATACTTCTTAATTCTATCACGTTATAAATAGTGTCATTGTAAGAAACTGTAGCCGGTATAACTACATTACCGGAAACATAGTTGTTATATGTGTCGCCACTACCCGGCCTTACAACTCCTACATTTGTTGTTCCGCTGACTATTTCATAATACAGAGTGTGTCCACTTGGACTTACTGCACTAAAGTCGTATGCCCATACTTGGGATATGCTTAGCATACATAAGACTGTTGCCATAATAAGGCGTTTTGCCTTGCCAGTTGTCATACTTAATGTTATTATCATAATGTATTATGTTATTAATCAGTTTATAACTGTATCCAATCATTGCTGCTATCGCTTGATTACAATTTGCAAAGGTAGATATTTTTTTGTTTGATACAAAATATTTAATGTTAAATGTATGGGGTGTATGCCGTGTGGGTGTATGCGATACTCTTGTACTTATATTTGGGTGGATAATTGTAGGGGCAAATCGTATAATATATTTGCTAAAAATAGGAGGCTAAATTCACGGTATACTGTCAATCGCGTCACACCCGGGTATGAAGTTATTGACGGTATATCGTCGTGAAATTGACACTGGGGTATAAAATTTGCTCTTGTTTATTGCCTTTTTTTGTTCGAGATATAGTCAGATTTTCATTGCCGGGAAAAATCATTTTTTTTTGATATAGCGCAATTTCGATAAGGTGTTTTGCATATACTTTGCGGATTTTTTACAATGTGTTCGTAAAGTAGTATTTGCAGTAAAAATTGCAAATTGCCGACTCGCATTTTGCAACTATGCGGTTTAGCTACCGTAAGTATGGGAGTTTCGACCCGTAACTGCCATACTTACGACCTCAAAACGGCATACTTTTAACCCCTAAACCGCGTGGTTTTGCAATTGGCCTATTTGGGTTGCTACTTTTTTATTTCTATGCTTGGAAAGTTTAATGTCGATATATAAGGCAGCTTCTGAGAAATTCATATTCCCAAACTATCGTGCACTATTCTAAAAGAACTTTTGTGTTGCAGACTGCGGCTATGTTGCTATTGCTCGAAATAGCCAATGTTTTGGAAATATATGTATTATTAGTAACGTCTCTACTAATTATTCTAAACATGAAGTTTTTAGAGTTTGCCATTAGTAAAAAAAGTAGTATCTTTGCAATGTAAATACGCAGATTAAAAAGACAAAGATATGCGATACGAATTTGATTTTCTTGTTATTGGCTCGGGTATAGCCGGGTTGAGTTTCGCCCTTAAAGTGGCGGAATACGGAAAAGTTTGTGTGCTTACCAAGGCCGATGCTTCGGAAGGTAGTACAAAATATGCGCAAGGTGGTATTGCTGCAGTGATGTACGATTCGGATAGCTTTGATAAACATATAGAGGATACATTGGTGGCCGGTGATGGCATTTGCGACGAAGATGTGGTGCGAATGACTATCTGCGAGGCTCCAAACCGTATTAAGGAATTGGTGCGTTATGGCGTGAATTTCGACAAAAACTCTGATGGTATGTTCGACCTACACAGAGAGGGTGGACATTCCGACCATCGTATTTTGCACTACAAAGATAGTACCGGTGCCGAAATGGAGCGTGGCTTGCTGCAAGAGGTAAGAAACCATCCAAACATTATTCTTAAAGAAAATCAATATGCTGTGGATATTATTACACAACACCATTTGGGTCAAAAGGTGACACGTCATACCCCTGACATAGAGTGCTATGGTGTGTATGTGCTCAACTCCGAAACCCATAAAGTGGATACCTATCTTGCCAAGATAACATTGTTGGCTACGGGAGGTTTGGGCAATGTGTATGCCACTACTACCAATCCTGTCATTGCTACGGGCGACGGTGTGGCTATGGTGCATCGTGCCAGAGGTGTGTTGGAGGATATGGAGTTTGTGCAGTTTCACCCCACCAGCTTGTACAATCCGCAAGAGCGTCCCGCTTTCCTTATCACCGAAGCTATGCGTGGAGCAGGGGCTATCCTTAAGGATTTGAAGGGTAACGAGTTTATGCAGAAATACGACAAGCGTCTGTCCTTGGCACCTCGCGATATAGTGGCTCGTGCTATAGACAACGAGATGAAACTTAGCGGTGCCGACCATCTTTATTTGGACGCACGTCATATCGGAAAGGCTCATCTTATGGAAGGGTTCCCAAATATATATGCCAAATGTTTGGAGATAGGGATAAATATTGCCAAAGATATGATACCTATCCGTCCGGCAGCACACTATCAGTGTGGTGGAATATCGGTGGATAAGAATGGCGAATCGTCGATACATCATCTTTATGCCGCCGGCGAATGTTCGCGAACAGGCTTGCATGGTGGCAATCGTTTGGCGTCCAACTCGCTATTGGAAGCCGTAGTATATGCCCACAACGCTGCAATGCACGCCATAGAAAAAGTAAAAACGGTGGATATATGCCAACAAGTACCTGATTGGAACTCTGATGGTATGGTGCTAAACGAAGAGATGATTCTTATAACACAAACACGCAAAGAGTTGCAAGAAATAATGTCGAACTATGTAGGTATAGTACGTTCCGACCTACGTCTGCAACGTGCTTTCGATCGTTTGAACCTTATCTATCGCGAAACGGAAGACTTATATAACAGGTCGGTGCTTACCGAAGAAATATGCGAACTTAGAAATCTTATTGCCTGTGCATACTTGGTGACCAAGATGGCCAGAAACAGAAAAGAAAATCGAGGATTGCACTATTCTATCGACTATTTGAGAAAATAAATAATAAGCCAACCCAACGAAACAACGATAGAATGCAATAATGTGTCGGCATTGTTGCTATATTGTTGGTTCGTTTGTTTTTGTAGGAAGTAACGATACAGATATGCACGATTTTACGACAGGAACAATAGGAAAGCCACTTGCCAAGTTTGCCATACCCATTATATTGGGCAATTTTTTTATGCAAACTTACAATATTGTCGACTCTATTGTAGTGGGTACTTATTTGGGCAAAGAGGCTTTGGCTGCTGTAGGTGCGGCCTATCCTGTTATTTTCTTGCTCACCTCGTTGGTGATGGGCATATCGTCGGGGGGTACGGTATTGGTGTCGCACTACAAGGGCGCCAAAGATTCTGACAACCTGAAACGTAGTATTGATACCACCTATTTGTTCATAATAGCAGCCGGAGTGCTTATAACTATTTTGGGAATATTGCTTACGCCTGCTATCTATCGCATTACCAATCTGCCTAAAGATGTGTTTCCGCTTGCGGTTTCTTATTTGCAGGTTTATCTGCTCAGCACTATTTTTGCTTTTTGTTTCAATGGTACTTCGGCTATACTGCGTGGTATGGGCGACTCAAAAACGCCGCTCTTTTTCCTTATAGCGTGCAATGTTATCAATCTGGTGCTTACTACGTTGTTTATTTGTGTGCTCAACTATGGTGTCGAATCGTCGGCATGGGCCAGTGTAATATCGCAAGTATGTGCGTCGGTGTCGCTTTTTGTGTATCTTAAATACAAAAAGTCGGTGGCTATCATACGTTTCAGAAGTTGCCAATGGAGTGCTCGTATATTCAGCTCTATGATAAAGATAGGCCTCCCCACAGGGTTGCAACAGTCTGTTGTAAGCCTGGGACAGATGGCGTTGATGTCTATAGTCAATGGTTTTGGTACTGTGTTTGTGGCGGCTTATAGTGCCATGATGCGTATCGATGCCATAGCCACTATGCCCGGAATGAATTTTAGTCAGGCACTTACTTCGTTTGTGGGTCAGAATATAGGTGCCGGAAAAATGGACCGTGTGGTAAAAGGTTGGAGATTTATTTTTACTACAAATATCATTGTGTCCCTGGTAATGTCGGCAATATTTATCCTTTTCGGCAAATCTATTATGTCGTGTTTCTCGTCGGATGTTGCGGTTATCGACGAAGGCTATAGGTATCTGCTTATATGCGGACCGTTCTACTTTTTGTTTTCGGCTATGTTTTCTTTCACCGGATTGTTTCGCGGTGCCGGCGATACATTGCCAACCATGCTTATATCGCTTTTCTCGCTTTGGTTGTTCCGCATTCCATGTGCATACATCTTTTCGAGCCTTTGGGGTAGTGTAGGTGTGTGGATTTCTATTCCTGTAGGCTGGCTGTTCGGACTTATATTCTCGGTGCTTTACTACAAGTATGGCAAGTGGAGAACCAAGAATATTACCTCGTCGGATATATCGCACCATACTGCTGTGGATATGTAGTCCGGGTTTTGTGTCGGTATTATATGTGGGCGATGCCGGCTATTCCGCTTCTTGTATAGTAGGAACAAGTTTGCCTTCTATATCTTTCTCTGTAGAAAAAGCGAATGTTCCGTAGTTGGTGGTTGTTAGTTTTGCAGTTTTGTTTTTTATTTCTATGGTTATGTTGCTGTCGTGTTCGGTGTTTATTATGGTGTTGGCAAGCAGTATAGCTTTTTCTATTCCGTCGGCGGTGCCAAAGTTCCAAGCCTCGTCGGGCTGTGCCAGTCTGTTGCCTTCGTATATCGATTTGTTGTTCATTCTTTTTAGCAATTCAGCTCTTTCGTATACTCTTAGGTGTTTTAGTTTTTCTACCGATATGGGGTTTCGTTGCCATGCTGCCATTGCAAACGGAGTCCAATCTATTGTGTTCATATCTCTGAAAGTGTAGAAAGCCAAGTCTGCCACGGCGTTTTTATCTGCGGCATGGTGTAGGTAGTCTATAATCTCGGTTCTCGACATGTCGGTGTCTATATTCAGTCTTGGTTGCAAGGTGTCGTAGATTTTGTTTGGGTTTGGTAGTCGAGGTGTCAGCGATATAAAATGTTCTATACCGTCGAATATAGTGTATATGGTCTTTTTATCTATAAGGTGTAGATAGCTTTCGTTGTCGAAAAACTGCTTTGCTACTGCTGTTTCGCCTATGTGTTTTGTATCGATAAAATGTTCAAAATCGTTCAGTAGTATTTTGTCGGGATAGGGGATAGGGAGTGTTTTTTCGTGTGGTATTTCTGCTATCAAGGCATTTCTACTTTCGTTAGAGAATATGTTTTTCGAATATCGTTCGTATTCAAAAATTGTTTGTAGGTCTATGTATGCATCTGTTCCGTTGCGTTTGTTGCAGTACTGAAATAGTGTGTGGTATTGTGAGTGTTGGCGGATAAAGTTTATAAACATTTCGAACGAAAAGTCTGTATTTACAAACTTGGTCAGGCTGTCGGTAAATTTTGAATACGCCACTTTGTCTATCGTTGCGGTGTCGTACATCGTGTGCACATATCCCGATAGGTTTGCCACTATGGTTATCTTCTCGTTCTCTATTGCACGTCGAGCTTTTTGTGACAACTCTGTGCCGTTGAACCACATTTTCTTTGTAACTATTCGTCGGTTGTTGGTAAACAGTCCTTCGTTTTCCGAAATAAAGTTCTGCGAGTGTAGAGGTGTCGATATAAGGAAAATATCGTCCAAAGGAATTTTTGCCAATATAAATAGTGCAGCAACATAAAGAGCCGAAAACGACACACATTCGCCGGCTGCAATGTTGTAGTCCTTTTTTAGTTTGAATGCCATCATGGCTTCTACCGTTTCGGTTTTCCAATATGGGATAACTTCCGACGAATATTTGTCTAGCCCGAAGTGTTTGCGGATGTCTATGTCAAAGTAGTATTTGTCGCCTTCGTAGCCAAATAGGGCGTTGGATTGTTTTAAGGTTTCTATATCTACAAACTGTCTAAAACGGTTTATCTCGGCAGTCTTTGTCGTTAGTCCCCAGGTGTCTAAATCCAAGTTGAACATAGTGTGGTCCATTATGTATTGCTTCACCCTGTTTACTTTGTAGTTGAACGATTTGTTTTCGATATTGCTAAACCAAGAGTCGGATTTCCAGCGCCAGATTATCGGCGACATTATGTTTGCCAACACCAACGAGTATAACAGTTCGGGAAAGATGAATATTTCCATATCCGACAATGTGAATGCCGACGAGTATTTTTCTATATCTTTGTTGTGTCGTAGTGTCTTCATTTAGGTATAAGTTTAGTATGCATATAAGTATGTACAGCAAGAAACGCAAAATTTCTTGCTGTAGTTTTGACGTTTAGAAAAAATACTTTTTTCTTATTGCAGTATCATCTTGTCTACTATGGTCGGTATTGTTTCCCAGTTTATTTTGTTCATGCAGTTGAAGTGTTTTTTAGGGCATTGTTGGTAGCCTAATTTGCTGCATGGTCTGCATTTTAGGTTGTCTGTTTCTATGTTTACAAAGTTGTTTTGTTGTTGAGGCATATATGGGTACATGCCTAATTGTGGTGTGGTGTTGCCCCAAATGGTTATTATTTTCTTTTTGTATGCTGCTGCAATATGCATCAAGCCGGTGTCGGCGGTTATGACGACTGTCGAGTTTTTTACATGTATGGCCGATTGTGCCAAACTGCATTTGCCGCACAAATTGGCTACATTGGAAGGCAAAGAGGTCGTAACCCCCGAATCCTCCAAACGTATGGCATCGTTTTTGTCGCCAAGCAGTACTATGTTTTGTTTTATGTTGCCAATCAGAAAGGATATGTATTTGGGAGGTATTTGTTTAGTGGTGTGGTTGGCACCGCACACTATGGCCACATATTTCTCGAAAGGTTTGTCGACTATTTCGTTTTCGGAGCAGAAATAGTCCAACCCTTTATTGTCGTTTTTGATGTTTAGTTTTTTTACGGCGTCAAAGTATCTGTCCACTATGTGGATGTCGGGCATTATGCCTTTGTGTTTAGTGGTCACATACAGCCATTTTCTTATATTCAGTTTTCCAAAGCTTCCCGATGGTACGGCTAGCGATAGTTTCACTATTTTCGAGCGTAGGTTTTTGTGTAGGTCTACCACAAAGTCGTAGTGTTCGGCTTTTAGTTCCTTTATAGTGTCGGCGATAGAATCTTGAAGGGTGTATACTTTGTCTATGTAAGGGTTGTGTTCCAATATAGTTTTGTTGGCTTTTTTTGTAAGGTAATGAATCTCGATGTCGGGCATTTGCGTTTTTATACATCTTACTATAGGTGTGGTAAGAACAATATCTCCAATCGAGCTGAATCGTATTACTAGCAACTTGTTTACTTTCATCAGTTAGTCCCCTTCGTCTGTTTACTTAGATTTTTTGCTGTTGTCTTTTTTGCCAAAAAAGTTTCTCCATGAGTCGAAGCTGTGGGTGTATTTCAAACCAACCCCCTGAGTGTAGGGAAGATTTTGTTTGGTATAGTCGTTCACATTCGACCTGTTGAATACTACGATATGCAGATATGGTGTAATCTTATATCCCAAAAGCATATCTCCGATTATGTTGTTTCGGCTTTCGTATCCTCTGGTGTTTCCGCCCCATCCGAATGTTGTTTCGAAATAGAATTTTTCCCATTCTTTGCTTATGTCTATGTTAAGCTGTTCCGATGTTAGTTCGTTTTGCGATTTGTATTCAAAGTTTACGTCTACCACCTTTATCATATTGCTTATAATACTGCTTACCTGATTTGCTACTAATTCGACACCACTGCCCAAACCATTGCTTAGAAAAGCGTCGTTTCCACGTCCCGACACCGGCATAAATTCACCTGTAAGCAATAGCGAAACGGTTTGGTTTATCATTTCGCGTTCGTTGGAGCGGTCGATTAGTGCATATACCTCTTCTTCGGTTGATTGGTCTACGTTGGGTAGTCTGAAGTCGAAGCCGATCTTTGGATTCGATAGGTTGCCGGTAAGCGATATTATACTTTCCACATTTACTGTCTTGTGCGAAATGTTTTCCATGCCTTCGCTAGTACCTGTCAAACTGGAAAGACTTACACGTTTTTCGTATATACCTTTTACATTGATAGCGGCGTTGGCAGGGTCGCCGGTCCAGCTTACAGAGCCTCCGTTTTCTATTTTTAGTTCGCGGCTCAGCAAGTTTATAAAGTCTACCTTGAATATTCCGTTGTCGATATTGTAGTCGCCCATCATCGAGAAATGGTCGTCAGAGTCAAGGCTGAGTCTTAGATTGCCCTTACCTGTAGCCGACACCAATGCCTTCATCGACGAGAAATCCATAGGCAATGCAACTTTTATATCAGGTGTAGCGTCGATGTTTAGTACTATTTTGTAGCTGGTTTTGTCTTGGTCTTTTTCTTTCTTCACCAGTTTGGTGTCGAAAAAGCTTTTACGTTCTTTTACCTTTTCTTTTTCTACAAATTGTATAAAGTTTTGTTCTTTCAGTGTCTTTTTGCTGTTTAGTGGCACATTAAACGAGCTGTTTTCTTTGGTGCGTGCCTCTACTTCTATGTTTATGTCTTTGTCGGTACCCGTTACTTTGGCGTTTGCCGCTGCATATATGGTTCCGTAGAATGGCATGTCAACATCTTGGTTGCTGTTTATTATAAGCAGGTTGTCGGTTGTCATGCTCAGGTCGAATTGGAAATTCTTCAAGTATTGGTGACGTATATTGCCTTTGATGTATGCAATGTTGTTTTCTTCGTCAGTTATCTTAAAGTTGTTCAGTACTATGTTTTGGTTTTCTATTACTATGCTGTCGCTGAAGTAATACGAGGTGTTGGAATAGTCTATTTTTATAACACCGTCTTTTATCTTTGCCATACCCAGTATTTTGGGCTCTTGTAGGTTGCCCTCTATGGTAAAGTCGCCGTGTAGGTTGCCTTCAAATTTCGACGAGAAACTTCTGAGGAACGGCTGCAACGATTTTAGCGAAAAGCCGTCAAAGTTTACTTTAAAGTCCAAGTTGTTGGTGTCGAGGGTAGGGTAGAAATATCCCGAAGCCGTCAGCGGACTGACTATCTTGTCGTCGCTTTCGTAGTTGGATTGGATATTTATGTTCAAGTTTTGCATTTCAGGATTCCAGCCCGAGCTTATATGTGTGTGTCCGATGTCTTGGTTGTTTATCTTCAAACTGTCTATTGCCAATTCGGTGTCGAAGTATAGCGACGAGTAGAATCCTTTCAGCACCAAGTCGCCGTCAATGTTTCCGTTTAGGCTCAGGTCGCTTATGTTTAGCAGTGTGTTGAACTGGCTCAACCCAAATTGGTCGAACATAAGTAGCAACGAGTCGTTTTCGCCTTTTCTGATATTCGATGCTATGTATAGCGATTGTTTGTTGCTGTTTACTGCCAAATTCTCTATTATCAGTGTGTTTGTGTCGTATACTATGCTGTTGTTGTTGCTTACGTTCCATCGTTCTCCATTTACTTCGAATTCCGAGTTTCGTATGCTTATGTAGTTAGACAAGCCGTTGTTTTCTATGTCGATGTTTATGTCGCCAAAGTTTGTATGCACCTTTTTGTTGTCTACCCAGTCCAAGCCCAGTTTTACATTTGTCGGGGCCGAAGTCAGCGATATGTCTATGTTTTCCAAAAAGGTAATGTTTTCGGTAAAGAATTTTGGCGATGTCATCTTTATGGTGTAGGCGTCGTTGTAGCCTTGTCCGTCTATGGTCAGGTTGTCCAGCACAAGGCTGTTTAGAGCCACAAGACTAGAGTTGAATTTGAATTTCAACGATTCGGTGTAGTTGTACGACCCTTCAAACACAGTGTTTTCGGCTACAAACAATCCGGGTACTATTTTGGATAGTATAAGGTTCGATGTGTCGGTAATCTGAAGCATGAAGTTGAACTCGGCATCGGTAGGTTTTATGTTTGCTGCCTTGTCTTTGTGGTAGAATGGGTTGTAGTTGTTTGGAACATAGCTGTTCAATATCTTTTGCGTTATGGTGGCAAAGTCGCTATATTCAAAATAACCCTTGGTTTCAAAGTCTAAAAAGTCGCTGCAGTTCAGTGTTATGTTTTTGTAGTTGTTTAGTTCGCGAGCAGCAAAAGCTATAGTTTGAGTGTATATAGAATCGTTGTCGTTTAGTTTTATTTTTGTGTTTTCCAATAGTATGTTTCCACACAAGTCGTCAAATTCGTTACCTTCTATATTTGCAGTTATCTGTGTTGATAGCATTATATTGGTGTCTTTTTCTGTTTTCAGTATGCCGAAGTGCGATAGGTTCAGCTTGCCAATGTTTATGTTGGCAGTATATCTATTGGTCGAATCGTGTAGGTTTGCATTGGCATAAAGTTTAAGGTCTATGTTGGTATCGTTTATGCCTATTGTGGCCTCTATTGTCTGTTCGCTCAGGCTTGCCGATATTTTTGTTTCTTCTATAGTGTTTCCGTTTATGATGGTATTGAATAGTGTGGCATCTTCCATGCTTGCCGTCATGGTCGAAAAGTCAAAACCTTCGCCGCTTACTATCATATCTACCCCTGTCGAGGTCACTGCCTTGTTTGGCAGCAGTGCTGCAATGTTTAGCCGTGGCGACATTATGTTGCCCTCGTACATATATTGGTTGTTGCTTTCGTTCTGGTATACATCGGCATTCACCATTATGTTTCCCACGTTGGTTTTGGCGTAGCAGTTGGCATAAAATTCGTATATGGTTCCTATGAATGTTGCCGATAGGTTTACTTTTTTTACATGTTGCAGTACCGACGGCAAACTTATTTGCGGCCAACTGTCGGGTAGTTTTACCTTTGCCAACTCGTGAATGTTGGTTTCCAGTTCGTTTACACTTCCTTTAATAATCGTTTCTTTCATATTCGGAAGTCCCACTATGTATCCGTTCAGAGCCAGCGAGGTGTGGTCTCCTATTTTTAGTTTCACATAGTCGGTATGCATGTCGGCCACAGTGCCGTAAAAGTTACCTTGTATGTCGACCTTGGCATCGAAACCCCATAGCATCGGAGCCCAATAGGTGGCATCTTTTAGTCCTCCGTAGCTACCTTCTTTAAATTCTGCAAGCATGTGAACGGTGTTCAGGTAGTCGCTCATCTCGTCCCAGCTGTTGTATAGCAGTGCGGTATTGCCTTTTAGATGCGAATAGTCGGTTTTCAAATCCATGTTGGTCATCGATATTCCACAGGGCGACACGTATGCGTAGCCGGTCAGATTTTCCAGGCTGAAACCGCTTTCTTCGTCGGCCGAAAACCGTTCGATAAACGTAGTAACATAGTCGGCATCAACGCGTATGTTTCTCATTCGGGCGTTGATGTTTTTGAAGTGCATAGCTTTTACGTTGACACCATTCTTGTACTCGAAATCCTGATAGCCGGGCAAATACATTTGGTATTCTATATTTCTAAGCACCAACTGATTTACGCTTACAACAAATCTGTTGTGTGTGCTGTCGGTGTCGTCTTTTTCTTTCTTGTAGTGGTTGATGATGAAGTTTAGGTTTATGCCTCCTCCAAGGCTGTCGGGATATTTTTCAAGACAGTAGTAGGCGTTTTTCATATATACCCTATCTATTTTTATCCCTTTCGATGTGATAGGTAGCTCGTCGAAGCGGATAGTTATCTTTTCGCCAATATAAACCGAGTCGCCTTCGGGGGTATATAGCTCGATGCCTCGAAGGGTGATATGGTCTAGAATATTAAAATTTACAGATTTTATGCTTACATTCGTATTCCACTCTTTCGAGAAATGAGCAGAGGCAATGTTTCCTGCAATTTGTTGTACAACAGAGTAGTTGACCAATGCAACAATAATGTACACCGTCAAAAAAACTCCTATAAGAGCTCGTTTTACTATGTTGTATAAGCGTTTGATGCCTCTAGGTTTTTTAGTTTTACTATTATTTTAATTTACAATTATCTATGCAACGAATATAAAAACTAATTCATTGCAAAAATATTGTATTCAACACCAACAAAAACATTTTGTTTTTCACTTTTTAGGCCGGAGCTATGTTATACCCGTTGGTTGAATTAATCTAGAGCATACTTGATATGAGATTTTGGTTTACCTAATGAATAATTGACATATTGCATAAAAGTAAAAGCACTTATTTTAGGCAACTTCTAAAAATTGCTTTGCAAGTGATTTGTGGAATTTTGCTAGAAAGATTTCTACTTTCTTTTGATTGAGCATAGCGGGCTATGCGATTGAAAAAGAAATAGAAAGATTTCGGCAAAAAACGCAAAGCATGCAAAAGTTTCAAAGAACAGTCTTTTGTTTATCCGAAACGTGGAATTTTTAGTA
>JAFZDP010000035.1 GCA_017561155.1 Bacteroidales bacterium
GTTCTAAAAATTCATTTTCTAACAAAATAGAGAACCTACCTTTACTATTTTGCTAGAATTTTCAATCTGCAAAAGTACACTATTTATTCAAAAGATTCAAATAAATAGACTATTTTAACATTTAGACTCCATTATTACATTATTTACCTCCTTGTTATGTGTTTATTTTCCAGATTATTATATTGTTTATACATTAATTAATTCCAAGTCTTATAATCTGTTCAAATCGAAACAAATTATGCGTAAAGTATGCCGAAAAATCGTTTCAATAGTTTGGTTAGACATTCTTATATTCAATCGTAGGTATGTGTTTTATTTATTCTTTTCTTTGGCTCGGTATATCATTAGTTTTTCTTTGCACTCTTCTTCGAGTGGTACAAAGTTGTAGTTTTCGAAGAAGCTCTCGTCGTACCGGCCATTGCTCATAAGGGTGGAATACAACTGGGGTTTTACAGCCTTAATAACATTGTCGGGCAAGGTGTCGGTGTCGTTTTTCCTGAAATCCACCAGCTGATAGACATACGAATGCTTATACGACTGATGTTCCATAGCATTTTGATAGCCATACTCCATGTGGCAAACATTGTCGCTACTCGCGGCCGAACGATACGAAAACAATGTATATTTGCCGGCTATCTTTTTATATACATATTCCCTAGTGTCATAATGTACCACTCCCGATTTGAACGGACTCACAATCTTATACATAAAGTTATCGGGATTTGTATATTCGCCGGAATATTGATAAGTTATTTTACATACTGCCAAGTCCGTTTTGTCAATAACTAGGGTAAAAGTATAACTGTATTTGGATTTAGACATCATGGTTATAAGGTAAAATTCTTTACCTTCGGCATCAGTAAATTCTTCCAACTTATAATTATAGTCTTTCCTCTTCCTTTTGGCAAAAATATACGAGGCATTCGGAATTTCTATCCAATCAACTATAGTTTCATCATCATCGAAACTCATCAATTCATTCATTTTCACTCTCGAACCTACTACTGTCAAAAGATATGTGGTGTCGAACACCAGTAAACGATGTTTTTGTATCAACTTATAGTTACTCTCAATGGCTCGCTTATTAGGCAACACTTTGTAGTATCTCTTTTTATCAAATTTGCCATAGCCGGCACGGTACACATCTGTAAGACTTTCGTAGAAAAGATATAGGCTGTCGTTGGCCATGGACCAGTCGCGGAAAAAGAATGTAGACACTGTAGGGGTGGAATGATAGTTTTGGGGAATACGCCTCAACACCTCGTCTAACAACGACTGTGGCGAAGCAAAGTCTTTAATCGTTACCTCTTTGAGGTCTAAAGCATGAGGGGTGAGTTGTATATGGCGCTGCTTGCGGAGGTCGCTTACTATAATCTTCATTTTTTTGTAGCCTAAGGCAGAAAATACTACTGTGTCCGAAGTTTTATTGTTTGGAACTTTTAGTATATAATGTCCGTCGGCATTGCTCTGTGTACCAATGTGCGAATTTAGTAATTGTATAGATACAAATGGAATTTTCTCCTTTGTTGCTTCGTTGGCAATGTTGCCTTTAATTTCGATTTGAGATTTTGCATATTGTGAAGATCCGGTAAGCATCAACACGATTAATAAAATTAGTTTTTTTCTCATAATATTACGTTTATATGCTATATGTCGTTTAATAGGTGTGTTTTATTACAGTAGTAGTAAAGTTTTAATGTTTTTTAAGTTTCAGTGGAATGCTTGGCAAACACTATGAGGTGGTAAAGATACTAAAAAAATATAAGTGTTGAAGAGTCAGGTTAATTATTTGGTAAAAGACTTTGATAATTAGCGAAAAAGTCGTACCTTTGCAAATTAAAATTTAGGCCAAATATTGGCGTGTTTATACCTTGGTAATAGTGAAATAATATAATGTAACATGAAAACAGAATTAGAAGCATTCGATCGCTTATCTACTATATTAGACGAACTTAGAGAAAAATGTCCGTGGGACAAAAAACAAACTATTCATAGCCTTAGATACCTTACTATAGAGGAAGTTTACGAATTGTCTGACGCTATTATCGACAACAATTACGAAGAAATGAAAAAGGAATTGGGCGATATTTTGATGCACATTCTTTTTTATTCTAAAATAGCAAACGATGAGAAACGCTTCGACATTACTGATGTGCTTAATAGTATATGCGAAAAACTTATACGTCGTCATCCACACATATATGGCGATGTGGAAGCTAAAGACGACGAGGCTGTGAAGCAAAATTGGGAAAAGATAAAAATGACAGAGGGTCGTACATCTGTGCTGGATGGAGTGCCTAACTCGTTGCCTGCCATGGTAAAAGCTGTTCGTATGCAGGAAAAGGCACGAGGTATAGGTTTCGATTGGGACAACGAAGCCCAAGTGAGAGAAAAAGTGTGGGAGGAATGGGACGAGCTACAAGCTGAACTTGCAAAAGATGACAAAGATAATATCGAAGCTGAATTTGGCGACTTTTTGTTTGCGATAATCAATTGGTCCAGGTTTATAGGTGTAAATCCGGAAGATGCGTTGGAGAGAACCAACAAAAAATTCAAAAGCAGATTCCAATATATGGAGCAGAAAAGCCGTGAAGAAGGTAGGCAGCTTACCGATATGACTTTGGACGAAATGGATATATGGTGGAACGAAGCCAAGAAGATAACGAAATAATAATCGGACATTAAAACACAAAAGAAATACATAAACGAAAGATGCTAAAGTCGGGCAGAAAAATATGGTTGTCGATAGTTAGTTTGATGGTTGCGTTGTTGTTTTCGGTAGAAATGCAATCGCAGTCGGGGAATAATTTTGTTCTCAACACACATTCTTTAACCAAGATAAGTGTAGAAAATAATATCGAAGATATTGTATTCGATACTATATCTGATTATTTTCAGGTACAAGTGTCGGACAATTATACCGTTTTGCACACAGACGAAGGCCGACCATCGTTGCCCGTTATAAGCAAGATAATAGCCATACCCATAGGTTGCAATATCGATATAAAGATAGTGGAAAGTACTACTCAAGAATATAATTTGGAACGTATGGGGATAAAAAGAAAAATGTATCCTATACAGCCGTCGCTATCCAAAACCAATAATGGTAATAGTGGGAAAGTGGTGGATAGTAAAATCTATTTGGCAAACAAGTATTATAAAAATGAACTGATAGCCGTAGAAGAAATGGGAACAATGAGGGGTACCCGTTTGGCCAGGCTTACTATATCACCGTTCGAATATAACCCTATCACAAATTCGTTGATAGTATACCGTCATTTATTGGCAGAAATTACCTTTGGAAACGTTGATGCCGAAACTACGATTACTAACCTGAAATCGACCTATTCGGCATACTACAATATGCACACTATCAATGTGGCAAATGCAAAAGCATATTCCAATGTTATAGATTCGTTCTCCGATGTAATACCTCCTAAGTATGTAGTAGTGGCACGCGATTCGTTCCGAGAAGCACTGCAGCCCTTTGTTGAATGGAAAAAACAATTGGGCTACGATATGGTAGAGTACTATCCATCGTATGCAGCCAACAGAGATACCATAAAAGCCGAACTGACAAAGATGTACAATAGTAGAACTCCGTTAAGTCCAGCCCCTACATTTTTACTTATAGTTGGCGATGTGGAACAGATACACTCGTTTATAGGAAAATATACAATACCGGGAGGTGAAACTCATGCCACAGATTTGTACTATGCCGAATATACGGGAGATATATATCCGGATGTGTTGTTTGGGCGTATGTCGGTAAGAAACACTGACGAACTGCAAAATGTGATAAACAAGACAATAGCCTACGAACAATATTGTATAACCGATACTACCAACTTGAACAAAGCACTATTGGTGGCCGGAAAAGAAAACAGAACACCTGCTCCAACTGTAACCAATGGTATGCTTAACTATATAAAAACAACGCTGAATACCGATTTCGGAATGGATACTATTGTGTATTACAATCCTACTTCGTACGACAAACGCGACGAGATATTACAGCAATTATCCACCAATCCAGGATTTGTAAACTATACGGGACATTGTACTACTGCCGGTTGGAGTTCTCCAACAATAGGAGTAACCGATATTGCAACACTACCTATGGAAGGAAAGTATTCTTTTGTGGTAAATAATTGTTGCAAATCGAACAACTTTACTATTGGTGAATGCTTTGGCGAAGCACTGATGCGAAAAGAAAATGGAGGTGCAATAGGTGTGATAGGGGCCTCGAACGAAACTCTGTGGAATGAAGATTACTATTGGGGGATAGGGGCTAAGTATCCTTTTTCGTTATCACCATCGTATCAGAGCGATGCGTTAGGAGCATTCGATAGGTGGTTTCATACAAGAATGGAATCTGTGGAGGACTATGTGCTGACTCAAGGGCAAATGTTGCAAGCTGGTAATATGGCAGTATCTCAGGCTGGTTCTCCATACGAAAACTATTATTGGGAAATATACAATCTGCTTGGCGATCCGTCGCTTATGCCATATCTGGGACGTCCAAAACAATTGGTTCTTTCTATCGATACAATACGAAAGGGCGATAGTCAAATAGAGTGTAACGGAACACCATGGGCACATGTGTCTGTATATGCCGATTCGCTATTGTTGGGTACTACAATATTAGACTTTCAAGGCAATGGTACTATATATCTAAAAACTCCGGTGGTTGTCAATAATTTGTTGCTTACTGCTACAGCTCAGTATTATAAACCTCTGATAGATACTATAACAGTACAGTCTGCAAACAATGAAAAAGTGGTTCTTACCAACTATTATTTTAGCGATACTTTTGGTAATATATTGCACGAGCTATATCCAAATCAGCAAGTAGAATTACATGGTAGATTGGTAAATATAGGCGAAAATATTGTGGATAGTTTGCATGTTGCGGTAGAAAATATAGATGGATTTAGTGGCATATATGTCGAAAATATATCTGATTTGCTCTTGCCTACACAAGAATATATTGGTAAAATAGCTTCGTTTGTAGTAGAAAATAGTGTCGAGAACAAAGAAGTGTTATCTTTACTGCTTAAGGTAAAGAGCACGGATAATACATTGTTCGAAAAGAATTTAAATATAATGGCTTTATCGTCGAAGATAGAGCATTTATGGGTAGAATTCAAACATGCCGAAACAAGCAATACTGCACTATCGTTGCAGGCCGATAGTACTTATGTAGTAGAAGTGCCGTTAGTGAATGTAGGTAATTATGTTTCGGATACAATCATCGTGTCATTATCCACAAATAGTAGTGCTATTGTTACAGCCGATACTATTGCAACTGTGTTGCAATTGCATTGCAACGATACTGCAAAGGTGTTTTTCGAAATAAAAGTGTCGTCGAATCCGGATACAGCAGTCAATCTTAAAATAAATATTACCGACCGAAACAGATATTACAACACCAACAATTATTATACCATAGGTAGAGCCGTAGAAACATTCGAAACCGGAAACTTTACTTTGTTGGATTGGGATACTGTGGCTGCTATACCTTGGTTTATAGATTCTACCGCAGATAATGCCTGCTCGGGAAGATATTCGGCACGTTCCGGAAAGATAAGGGGTAGACAAATATCTGTTTTAAAGTTGCCTTTGGAAACATTAGCCGATGATACTATTTCTTTTTGGGCTAGGACTTCGACCGAAGCAAGCTACGATGTGCTTACTTTCTACATAGATGGGAACAAGATGGGAGCATGGTCGGGACGAAAAGCATGGACATGCTATAAATTCCCGATAGCTCGCGGACATCACGAACTGAAATGGGAATATAAAAAAGACGACGAAACATCGAGTGGTAGCGATGCAGTATGGATTGACAATTTGGAGCTTCCGATAGCTCAGTATAATCATCCAATAGTAAAACCTGATTCTACAATTGGAATTACCGACGAATTGGATATTGCTTTGTTTAGCAAGGTTTATCCAAATCCGGCAAAAGACTATGTGGTATTTGAATTTAATATTCCAAACAGAATAGATATTTCAATTTATAATTCTCAAGGG
Source organism: Bacteroidales bacterium (assembly GCA_017561155.1). Taxonomy (GTDB): domain Bacteria; phylum Bacteroidota; class Bacteroidia; order Bacteroidales; family P3; genus HGM05376. The sequence goes on from JAFZDP010000035.1 coordinate 6,037, forward strand.
GTGCAAATGGATAGTTTTACTACCAATGGTACAAGATGGTATACCTATTCTACAAAGAATTATAAATCGGGAAACTATATTGTAGTACTAAAAAGTGAACATCATACTATAACAGAAAAACTATTGATACTAAAATAGAAAAAACGACGATAATAAATGAATAATAACAGCACTATATATTGTTGGCAAATAGATACAGCTGCCAAAGAAACCAAGAAATTGAAAACGGTGGCAGATAGCATAAGTGTTGCAAAACCAAAGGCAAAATTGGAAAAAACAAGCAAGTTTGTTCCATACGACTATTCTTATTATGCGAGTCCGGTAGTAGCATCGGATTCTATTTTTGCTTCTGTCGATACTGCAGACAATAGTGAAGATTATGGCTACATATCGTTAGATTCGATATTCAAAGCCAGCGAAAGAGAAGTGGTACAACACAAAAGTATACTTTTAAACCACAACTATCCGCGCGAATCGTATCGCGAAGCTACCAATGTGCCTAGTTATTTTCCAGCATGGGTATTCGCGATATTGGCAGTAGGTTTTCTTATTATAAGTTGGGTATTCAATAGTAGTAGGATACGAGTGCATCAAATATTAAAAGGATGTCTAAATCAGCGAAATTTAAATCTCCTTTTCCACGAAGGTAATGTGATGAAAGATAAAATTATTTATCCTATTATGCTGGTGTTTATAGCGTTTGTGGCATTGTTTGTTTATGGAGTTATGAATGTGTACGACATACCGATGTGGCATAGAAATCATTTTTTGAATTATATGATTGTTTTGTTGCTGACAGCAGCATTTATTGTCGTAAAGCAAGGTTTGGAAAGTTTTCTGGGAAATGTGTTTAAAAACAAGATAGGAACAATTCACTATTTGGCGAATAATATGTGTCATTATTTTTTGGAAGCAATATGTATGTTGCCCCTTTTGTTTTTCCTATTTTATGTAGACAGAAACTATGCCGAAATAGTTGTTTATATAACCACTTTTGTGCTCGTTTTGGTGTCGTTTTATAGGCTTTTCAGAGGGTTCTCTCTTATTTTAGTTGGCTCAAAACTTTCTCAATTGTATTTATTTTATTATCTTTGCATTGTCGAAATAGTACCCTTTTTAGTGGCTATAAAGCTTGTATTGTTTTGATTAGAAACTTGTTATGTAAATTATAAAGAACGAAATGAAAGTAAAAAAAATTCTAATTTCCCAACCAGAACCACCAAATATTGAGAAATCTCCGTACTATAAACTCATAGAAAAACATAATATAGAACTTACTTTTTACAAGTTTTTTGACATAGTAGGTCTTTCGGCTTCAGAGTTCAGAAAAAGCCGTATACATTTGAAAGATTATAGTGCCGTAATTTTTAATAGCAAGAATTCTGTCGATCACTTTTTCAGATTATCAAAAGAATTACGTGAACCTATCCCTGAAACAATGAAATATTTCTGTTCTACAGAATCTATTGCATTGTATCTTCAAAACTATATACAATACAGAAAACGTAAAATATTCTTCGGTAATCAACATTTTGCCGAACTAGTAGATATAATGTCGAAGCATAAGGAAGAAAAGTTTTTGTTCCCATGTTCTGACGAAAAACAAACCGAATATACCAAGATGCTTGACAAGAGTAAATTTAAATACTCAAAAGCAACTATGTATCGTTCGGTACCTAAAGATTTAAAAGCTTTCAATTTGAAAGACTTTGATATGGTTGTACTTTTCTCGCCGATGGGAGTACGCTCGTTGGTTGAAAACTTCCCGGATTTCAAAGGCGACAATGTTGTAGTTGCAGCTTTTGGTGTGTCTACTCATGCAGCATTAAATGCAGCCGGTATAAAATTGTCGTTGTTGGCACCTACAAAGGTAGCTCCATCTATGTCTACTGCAATAGAAAATTACGTTATGGGCAAACAGCAAGAAGCTGTATTGGTGACAAAGCCAAGCTCGTTGCGTAAATCTGCAGCAAAGAAAACAGGTGTGAAAAAGACAAAATCAGTGTTTACCAGCAAAAGTAAATACAAAGCCTTGATGGAAGAAAAGAAAGCCAAAGCTGCTGAACGTAGAAGAATAAGAGCCGAAGAAAAGGCTCGCAAAGAAGCAGAAAAGTTGGCAAGTATGGCACAAGAAGGTGCTTCGACTGAAAATACTACCACTGCTACCGAACAATAGATAAAACATATACTAAGAGAGAAAGATAACACAACAACAAATGGTCTTTCTCTCTTTAATTATTTATATAAACCATGAAACAGTATACACTACGAAAAAACGAACGCTTGTGCTCTAAACGTATTATAGAGCAGTTGTTTGCCAAAGGCGAACGCTTTGTTGTTTATCCGTTTAGTGTGTATTGGTGTGTTTGCGACAACGAGTCGATACCTGATACGCAGGTACAAGTATTGATTGGAACATCGAAACGTAAGTTTAAAAAGGCTGTAGACCGAAACCGGGTGAAACGTTTAATAAGAGAATGTTATAGACTGAACAAATATAAACTATACGATGTTCTGAGTGTAAAAGATAAAAAAATAGCTCTTTCGATAAATTATATCCACGACAAAATAAAAGATTATGGTTCGTTGGAAGAGAAATATCTAAAGATGTTGAATACATTAATTGCTGAAATCGAACAAAAGATAAACTGATTTTTATGCGTTACTTGAAAAATATCTTATCTAAAGTATTTATAGGTTTGGTGAGGTTTTATCAGAATTGTATTTCTCCATTTACACCACCTTCGTGTCGTTTTACTCCAACTTGTTCGCAGTATGCTATAGAGGCATTTCAAAAGCACGGACCATTCAAAGGATTGTGGCTTACTATAAAACGTATACTACGTTGTAATCCTTGGGGAGGTAGTGGATACGATCCCGTACCATAGTATTTTTTATCTAAAAGATTTTACTTTGTATTCTGCAAATACATACCTTCCCATATAGGTTCAAAATATGTATTCGTTTGGAAGTTTAACCATATAATTCTTGGAAGTTTTCAAATATTTCTCCATACATACTTTTTACCCAAATACATACTTTACCCTCATAATGATCTCTAATTCTATCTTCTATACAATACCACGGCCACACTGCACACATTTCCAATCCTATTATTTCTTCTCTATTAGATTTTCGTATTTCACCGGTATTAGTGTCGCATATTTTATATCTATCAGTAAATTTATCGTATATAAATTCTAATGGAAGTATTTTAAATTCTTCCCTTATCTCTATCTTATTAAACACTTTCCAATTAGGTCTTTGATATGTATCCCTATAAATAGGCAATATGAATAATTTGTTCAGTGTATAAATAATTTTGCTATCCTCAATTTTGTGAATACTATAATAATCAAAAAATAAATAATGGGCACTTTGAAGCTTTTGAGCATAGGTATAATATTTATCATCTATGCATATTTCTATTATGGAACCTATTACAGGTCTTTTCTTTTCTATTAGTTTTGTTGATTTCATAGTTCTTCTTATTTTTTTATTATGCAAAGAGCGAGATTGTTTTTGTAGTTAAGTAACTATCTATCTATTATGGCATAAACGACATACCAAAATGTTTCATA
>JAFZDP010000036.1 GCA_017561155.1 Bacteroidales bacterium
TACTTTCTTTTGATTGAGCATAGCGGGCTATGCGATTGAAAAAGAAATAGAAAGATTTCGGCAAAAAACGCAAAGCACGCAAAAGTTTCAAAGAACAGTCTTTTGTTTATCCGAAACGTGGAATTTTTAGTAGTTGCCTTAGGTTAATGTATTTCCGACGGGCGCAAGCAAAGTTCTTCATAATGACATAAATTTGTTAGATTTTGCGATACATTTGACAAAATATTGAAATATATTTATTTTTCATTTTTACGATTGATAAAAAAGTTGTACCTTTGTAGAAAATTTTAAGATGGAAACTAACTCTATAATACTATTGGAAAATGCTGTTATTCAGCATCAAAATGAGCCTTTGTTGAGTAATGTTAATTTGAAAATAGACAAAGGCGAATTTGTATATTTGATTGGAAAAAGCGGTACGGGGAAAACATCGTTGTTCCGTACTTTGTATGCCGATATGCCTTTGGCCGGCGGTCGCGGCGAAGTTTGTGGGGTAGATATTACCAATATAAAATCATCGAAAGTGCCAATGTTGCGTCGAAAGATGGGTATAGTATTTCAAAATTTTCGATTGCTTACAGACAGAGATGTGTACTCTAATTTGTATTTCGTATTGCGTGCAATAGGCTGGAAAAACAAACGAGAAATAGACGACAGAATAATAGATGTGTTGAATGCAGTAGGTTTGGCCGATAAGGCTTTGTTTCCTGTATATCGTTTGTCGGAAGGCGAGCAACAAAGAGTTGGTATAGCACGTGCTATAGCAAACAATCCTGAATTGATATTGGCCGACGAACCAACAGGAAACTTAGACCCTATAACATCGGAAGAGATCATGAGTTTGTTGATAGATATAAATCAAAAAATGAAAACAACAATAATGATTTCGACTCACGACTATATAATGATAGAAAGATTTAGTTCGAGAGTGCTTTGTTGCGAAAACGGAAAGTTGATAGAACCTATGCAATAAATAAAAGATAACAGCGTTATACGGAAAAATTTAAAGATAAACTAATTATAAAAAACATAGAATCTTATAACACTATGAAACGACTAATAGCGATAGCAGTAATAGCATTGATGGCAGTTCCATCGGCAGTGATGGCACAACAAGGACGCAAAGAAGTGTCGCCGGTGATAGAAGGAAAACAAAAAGTTCGCAAAACCGACTACGACTCTATTTGGAAGTTTACTACATTCAATGGTAAAAGTATATATTATGTGAATTTTGATTATCGTACACTTAAAGATTTACCTACAGCCAGAGAGTTCGATTTTGGTACATTCTTGCCGGTAATGAACTATCTGACCACTCAAGGTCGTACTCCAATGCTTATGTGTGCCGTATATTCTATAAATCCTTCGGTAGAAGACAAAGCACGTCGTATGCAGTTAAAAGAACGTGCCGAGTTGGAAGCTATAGAAGCATTGAATGCTTATGTAGATTGGATGAAAGACGAAGAATATAAAAACAAAATACAAGTTCGCGTGGCTGAAATAGATTATAGATATTGGTGGGGCGACGACTTTTTGACCATACAAGTCCCTTCCGACGAAGTGATAAATGTGGGCTTGGTAATGTTTTTTGGAAGCAAAAAGATAAACTTATTCAAAAGTGCAGCCGAAGGTTCTCCTACATTCAAAGCTGTAAAATTCTTCCCAAACGATGCTGAGTTGTTGGATTCTTACGACTCTTTGATAAAAGAAGTGGCAGATTATTTGAAAGAAAACGAACGCTTGGAAGTGCTTTTGAGAGGATATTCAGACAATACAGGTACAGAAATGTACAATATAGCAATATCACGTCAACGTGCAAACGAAATTAAAAAAGCGTTGATAACCAAACATAATATAGCACCACACAGAATAGAAATAGAAGCGTTGGGTTCGGAAAATCCTGTGGGCGACAATACCACAAGAGAGGGTAGGATAGAGAACAACAGAGTAGAAATGATAATTCAATAGTATAGATATAATAATAAAGTAGAAAAGGGGGCGTTTACGAAGAAAAGGAGATGCCCTCTTTTTTTAGCATATCGACAATAATGTAAACATACATACCAATCCAACTACAGAGATGACAAACAAAGAAAGATATAAGATTCTATGCGAGCAAGAAGGCGATAAGATACCTATCTTTTTGCAATATTGGTGGATGGAAACCGTTTGCCAAGGAAAACAGTGGGATGTGGTACTTGTGGAAAAAAACAATACGATAGTTGCTGCTTTGCCTCATCTGATAGGGACACGATTTGGTATGCGATATGTGTTGCAACCTCAGCTTACTCAATACAATGGTATTTGGTACAGAGAGCAGGAATATGCAACCGAAAACAAGCGTTTGGAGTTTGAAAAGTGGGCTGCTACTGCTGCGATAGAGCAATTGGAAAAGTTGAACCTTGCATATTACGACCAGAACTTTTCTCCTCAAATAACCAATTGGTTGCCTTTTTATTGGAAAGGTTTTGAGCAAACTACACGCTACACCTACCGCATAAACGATTTTTCGGACATGCAAAAGGTGTTTGATGATTTTGACAGAAACTTCCGACAAAAGCCATTGCTCAAAGTAGAAAACTCTTTTTCTGTGGATTGGAATATTTCGCCAACCGAATTTTACAACTTGCATAAAGCATATTGGCAAAGCAGGGGGCAGCAAGATTTGATTTCTGAACAGTTGGCCATAAATGTATGTAGCAGGGCTTTGGAGCGTAAACAAGGTTTTATAGCAGGGCTGAGAGATGATAAAGGAGAACTTATTGTAGCTAAATTTATTATCTACGATAGCAATTGTGCACACTCGTTGATGTCGGCATTCAAACCCGGCGGACACCCGAAGGGGGCTCTCCCTTTATTGTTTTGGGAAATATTCAAGCACATATCCGACAAAACCAAATCTTTCGATTTTGAAGGAAGTATGGACGAGGGAATAGAATATTCGTATAGGCTTTATGGTGCAAGGCAAACTCCTTATTTCAAGATAACCAAAGCCAATAGTAAATTATTTTTACTGCTGAAAACTATAAAAGAGAGAATGTGACCGAATGTTTATCACGGTTGATAATATAGAAAAAGCAGAATTTTTATTGATATATAGATAGGAATAATACGTTATGGCACAATGGAAAAAAGATAAGATACGTCGAGAAAATGGCGAAGAAGTCGAAGCTCAGTTTCCTGTAATAGTATCGGCAAGTCGTTCTACGGATATACCGGCATTTTACGCCGATTGGTTTTTCGACAGAATGGAAAAAGGATATTCTGCATGGACCAATCCATTCAACAATAAGCAAAGCTATGTGGCTTATCGTGATACTAGGTTTATTGTTTTTTGGAGCAAGAACCCCAAGCCGTTGCTTAAATATTTGCCATATCTTAGAGAGAGAAATATTGGTTGCTATATACAATATACTCTCAACGACTACGAAGCCGAACGATTGGAGCAGGGTGTGCCAAGTGTAGAAAATCGTATAGACACCTTTAAACAACTTGTAGATGAATTGGGTAAAGGTAGTGTTGTGTGGCGATTCGACCCGTTGATTCTTACCGACAAAATTACTCCGGATAATCTTTTGGAAAAAATAGAGCGTATAGGCGACAGTCTTTTAGGCTATACAGAAAAGCTGGTATTTAGTTTTGCCGATATAGCTTCGTATCGCAAGGTGCAGGCCAATTTGAAAAAGAATAACATAAACTATCAAGAGTGGACCACAGAAGCCATGGATGCTTTTGCAGGCCGGTTGGAACAACTAAATAAAAAATGGGGATACACCCTAGCCACATGTGGCGAAAATATCGATTTGGATAAATATAGTATACAACATAATCATTGTGTTGATGATACATTGATGATACGGAAAGCATATAAGGATAAAAAACTTATGGATTTTTTGGGTGTAGAGATTAAGACGATAGAGAATACATTGTTTGGAACACCATCTATACCTAGCAATGCTATAATGATAAATGCCGATACATATGCTATAAAGAAGAAGGATAATAGGGATAAGGGTCAAAGAACAGCTTGTGGCTGTATGGTGAGCAAAGATATAGGGGAGTACAATACTTGTGTACATTTGTGTGAATATTGCTATGCAAATGCAAGTAAGCAAATAGCCCAAGCAAACTATACGGCTCATATGCAAAACAAAAGTTCTGAAACAATAACAGGAAAGAAATAGAGTGTGTATAAGAATATGTAATCGATATGATTATTATCTTAGCATGATCTGAAAATATAGAAATAAAAATGATTAAACTATAAAGAAATGGAATTAGCCGAAAGATATAAAATAGCAGTAACCGAAGAAGAAATAGCTAATGGCTTGAAAGACGAATATGGTTGCATATATAGTCAAGATGGTAAACGTTTGTTGAAAGCTGCGTCAGATTTAAAAACTTATACCATAAAAGAAGGAACGGAAGTAATATGTACTGAATCTTTTCAAGGTTGTTCAGAGTTGCAGAGCGTTGTATTTTCTGATTCGGTAAAAGCTGTTGGTTCTGATGCTTTTTGTTGCGAAAAGTTGGAGAGTGTAAAGCTTTCGGAGTCTTTGGAGTTGTTATTTAATGGTGCATTTTTATTTTGCAATTCACTGAAGAGTATTGTTTTTCCAAAGTCATTAACCAAGATAGGTGCCGAAGCTTTTTGGGGGTGTGAAGCTTTGAAAAGAGTTGTCTTACCAGATACGCCTATCGATATAGAACAGAATGTTTTTAAAGAATGCGTATCGCTAAAGTCTATCGAACTGCCAAAATCTATAGCACGCATAGGTGGAAACGCATTCCCAAAAGAAATAAAAATAACATCGCATTCGGAAAGATATGTAGTAAAGAATGATTTGTTTATAGATTTGAAGGAACAACGTCTTGTTCAATGTTTGAAGAACAAGGAGAGTGTAAAAATTCCTAAAAATATAGTTACTATAGATACCGGAGCTTTTGAAGAATGTTATTTATTAGAGAAAATAGAATTACCGGAAACTTTGACTACGATAGGAAGTGATGCTTTTTCGGTGTGTGCTGGATTGAAAAGTATAACTTTACCCGAAACAGTAACCTCGATAGGCGATGGAGCATTTTTCTTATGTTCAAGCTTGGAAGATGTAACAATGTTCGATTCGATAGAAGAAATACATAAGGATACATTTCGAGAATGTTCCTCTTTGGCAAGAATTTATATTCCTATGGGTAAGAAGAAACAGTATGGTGTAAATTTGAAAAAACGACAACAACGTTTGTTGAAGGAGATAGATTATAGAAGTGTTTCAGATTTTTATGCCAAAGTAGAAGAAGAAAAACTAAAGAAAATAAAGAAGACTAAACTGATTCATATATTGGATATAATACTGACAATAATCTTTTGTGCTTCGTTCTTTCTTATCGATGCTTATACGAAATAGTATTTGAATTATAAAATATGATTATAATAACAATGTGTATACATCTATAGCACATTGGTCTTATTTTGTATATATTTGAATAATATTCACGATTACTTGGTGATATACTCCTATTTTTTTGGGTTTTGTGCCGTCGAATATAATACGGCGTGTGTAAGTTTTATTTTATAGTAAAACTTTTTGGTTCAATCAATGTTTTAGTTGGATGAAATTAAATCAAAGTATATGAAATCATTAATAATTGCAAGTATGGGAGTATTTTTAGCTTTGAGTGGTTGTAGCACGTCGCACCATATCGACGAAACCACAGTACCCAACCTTGATGTAAATCGTTATATGGGTAGATGGTACGAAATAGCACGTTATCAACATTCATTTGAAAAAGATCTAGAGGGTGTACAAGCTTTTTATACACTGCAAGACAATGGAATGATAAAGGTTGAAAATAGTGGCTATAAGGATAGTCTTGGTGGTAAATATAAAGAAATAGTTGGCAAAGCACGACAAAAGAAAGATGCTTCGGCCGGAGAATTGGAAGTAAGTTTTTTCCTTTTCTTTTATAGTGATTACAAAATATTGGAGTTGGATACAGTAAATTATAATTATGCTTTGGTAGGGTCAAGTAGCGATAAATATTTGTGGATACTTAGTAGAACACCGCAAATGAAACCTGAAGATTTAGACTTCCTATTAACTAGAATAGCAGAGCGTGGATATAGTGTAGATAATTTATATTGGGTAAATCAGCCATAGAAATATATAAAAAATCATTGTTGAATATCTTGTAAATAAGTTTGTTATATTTTCGTTGGTGTTAATGATAAACAATAGTTTGAATAATTGAAAAAAAAAGTGTAATTTTGCAAAGTCTAATACAACGAAACTATACGAAAATGAGAAAGATATTATTATTATCAGCAGTAGCTACAATAGCATTACTAAGTTCTTGTACAAAGCATGAATATTGCATGTGTAGCTATTCTATTTTAGGTAAAGGTACAACAGTTTTACAAGAGTACCATATTGAAGATATGAGTTGTAATACCTTTATTCCTGAAGAATGGAGAGCCGATCAGATAACATATATTAATCCACGTTGTGAGAAAATATTGGATTGATAATTACTGAATTCTGTAAGCATAATTAAATAATCCATTGAAATAGATAAAATTTAGGCACGATGAAAAAGATATATTATATATTAGCCGCTACTTTGATGATTGGTGTAGCAGCATCTTGTTCGAAAGAAAAAGAATGTAAATGCTATTTGCCGGAAAATGTCATAACATACGAAACTGCAGAAGAATGTAGATTTCTAAATTTGATAGAGGTGTGGAACGACACTTCAATTGTTATGAAGTATTGTTTGGAAGAATAGAGTTACAGCTATGTTGCATGCTATTTTGCCCAATAAGTTGAAGCTTGTTTTGAAGATATGCTTGGGAATATTGTTTATTTGTTCAGGCATACTAAAATTGATAGATATCGACAAATTTGAGTTGTATGTATATAGCTACAATTTTTTGACGCTAGGAGCAAGCTATGTATTGGCAAGATTGCTTATTGCTTTCGAATTTTTGTTGGGAGTAGCCCTTGTAGTGAACCTTTACAATAGGTATGTGTTGCCTCTTGCAATGCTGACCCTTGTAGGGTTTACGTTGTTTTTAGGCTATGCTGTAGTGTTGGGTAGAACAGACAATTGTCATTGTTTTGGCGATTATATCAAATTCAATCCTACTCAAAGTATAATTAAGAATATTATTTTTATGGTGGTGGTGCTTCTATGTAAGGGTACCCCAAACTTTAATTTTCGCCTTAAATGGTATGTGCTAACGTTGTGTGCTATAGTGCCATTTGTAGGAGTGTTTATATTGTCGCCACCGGATAATATGGTAGACTATTCTGTTCCAATAAAAAACAATGTGAATGAAGAACTGCTCAGAGACTATATTCAGCCAAACGGGGTATTAGATACATTGGAGATAGGTAATGGAAGGAAGATGGTAGGTTTCTATAGTCCAAATTGTAAGTATTGTAAACTTTCTGCCAGAAAGATAAATACAATTCAACAAAGGGGAGATATACCAACCGAAAATATAATAACGGTATTTGGTGGTGAAAAGAAGAACCTTGACGAGTTTTATAAAGAAACAGAAACAACGCCTTTACAACCGATATTTTTAGACGTTGATTTGTTTTTACCACTCACTTTAGGTCGTTTTCCTGTGGTGTTGTTGCTCGAAGATGGTAAGGTGGAATACGCATTCCAGTATAGAAGTATCGACGAAGATGTAATAAAAGATTTCTTTAGTGCTTCGAACAATTAAGTATATTGTACTAAAAAATAAAGGGAAGAATTGTTTGTTCTTCCCTTTATTTTTTTCTAATCTAAGTAAAATCTTTACTCTAGTTAACCAACTGTAATTACTTTTGGTTGTTGTTTTTCTACAGCTGTAATTACCTTAGGTAAAACAATTTTCAATACTCCATTTTCTACTTTTGCAGTAATTTTGTCTTTATCTACATTTTCCGGTAGTTCAAATCTTCTACAAAATTGTTGTGTGGAAAATTCTCTGCGAAGAAAATTCTTCTTTTCGCATTTTTGCTCAGACTCTGTCTTCTTTTCCATTGATACATTTAAGCAGTTTTCGTCAATTTGAACGTTTAAATCTTCTTTCGATAATCCTGGTACAGCCATTTCTAACTCGTATTCGGCGTCGTTTTCCATTACGTTTATGGCAGGACTGGTAGCTACTTTTTTGTACAACGATTTAACCCATTCGTCGTTTAAAAAATTGTCGATTAATGTTGTAGGGAACATTTCTTGAGGACGTTTTGCTAATAACATGATAATACTCCTTTCGTTTTTTATTAGTTTCTATAAAATCAAATACATCAAATAAAACAAGCAATGATGCAGAAAAGTTTTTAATTAGTATGAAAAAAAAACTTTTGCATTGTAGTACGGAAATATTTGTAAATATTGAATTTAAAATATATTGTTAATATATTTGATTAACAAATACTAATGTCATTGTTCTTTAATTATTACTTTATGTATAAGTTGTTTCTGTAGTTTATAGAAAAATATTACTTACAAATGACATAGGTGTGATTAAAGTAAATTTTGTTTGCATTAATTGAATAAAAATATTATCTTTGTTGTTCAAAGTTTTATATGGCATATAGTAATAAAGTTATATAAAACAGATGATTGCGAAAGTTTTTTGGTTCTTTTACTTATGATATATATAGCCAAAAAGCGTTTTAGTAACTATTATTTATACCCAAATTGGGTATATAAAGTATGTGATAGAGTAATATATAATAAACAAAAAGACGATATACAAAAATGAGCGAAGGATTATACAGCATGGAGAGTAAGGATTTTGACAAAACGTTAGACCTTACAAAAATAAAACCATACGGAGATACAATGAACGATGGTAAAACTCAAGTAAGTTTTACATTGCCGGTACCTAATGGAGATGAAGCGATAGAAGCTGCAAAACAAATGATGAAAAAGATGGGTTTTGAAAATCCATTGGTAGTATATTCTAAAGAATTAACTGAAGGATTTACTTTCTTCAATTGTTATGGAAGTTGCACTCATACTGTAGATTACACATCTATACATGTGCCAAAGGTTGAAAGCACCGTTATGGATATGCATGAAACCGACGAGTTTATTAAAGAACGTATAGGACGCAAAATAGTAATGGTTGGTGCAAGTACAGGTACAGATGCACATACTGTTGGTATAGATGCTATTATGAATATGAAAGGCTATGCTGGACACTACGGATTGGAACGTTACGAAATGATAGAAGCATTGAATATGGGTAGCCAAGTTCCAAACGAAGAGTTTATTGCAAAAGCTATTGAAATGAAAGCTGATGCATTATTGGTATCGCAAACAGTTACACAAAAAGATGTACATATCCAAAATCTTACAGAATTGGTTGAAATGTTGGAAGCTGAAGGATTGAGAGACAAAGTTATATTGATTTGTGGTGGTCCTCGTATCAGCCATGAATTAGCAAAAGAATTGGGATATGATGCAGGATTTGGAATGAATACTTATGCTGACAATGTTGCATCGTTTGTAGCTCAAGAATTAGATAAGAGAATAAACGGATAAATTACAATACAATGGACAAAAACGAAATAAGAAATTTTATAGCACGCAGAGCTGCTAAAGAATTGAAAGACGGTGATGTTGTAAATTTGGGTATAGGATTGCCAACAGCAATACCAAACTTTTTGCCTCAAGGGGTGAATGTAATTTTGCAAAGTGAAAATGGCTTGATAGGTATGGGACCTACTCCTGCTGAAGGAGAAGAAGATCCATTCTACACCAATGCAGGTGGTGGTTTTATCACTACTGTAGAAGGCGCTTCGTCGTTTGACAGTGCTACAAGTTTTGGTATCATTCGTGGTGGACACGTTGACGTAAGTATCTTGGGTGCTATGCAAGTAGACGAACAAGGCGACTTGGCAAACTGGATGATTCCGGGAAAGAAAACTCCGGGTATGGGTGGTGCTATGGACTTACTTGTAGGTGCAAGAAAAGTTATTTTGGCTATGGAACACACTGCTAAAGGCGCTCCTAAAATATTGAAAAAATGTACTTTGCCTCTAACAGCTAAAGGTCAGGTTAATATGATTATCACCGAAATGGGTGTAATGGAAATAACTCCTAAAGGAATTGTTTTGAAAGAAATCAACCCTGAATTTACTGTAGAACAAGTTCAAGCTGCTACTGAAGCACAATTGATTATTGACGAAAATTTGAAATCGATTGAATAAGAATATTAATATATAGAACACTCAATACAGCAAACATAAAATTAAAGAATTTGTTTGTTGTATTGGTGTTTTGGTTTAGTAAAAATATTTACTTTTTTTCGATTCGTATACTATAACATAATAAACACACATAAAAAAATAAAACCTCATGAAACGGATATTAGCACTTATAGCTGGAGTTGTAATAAGCATAAGCTCAATGGGACAAGAACTTAGTTTGCAATTTAGCCCTGAAAGAAATTATAACTTGACATCGATGGATATTTCCATGTTGGAAAAGTCTGAATTGTCGGCGCCATTATCTTTGCCTTTTGCTGCTCCGAAGCATGTCGAATTTAAATATCATGGCGTATATTGTGTTACTGATGTGGCTATGGCATACGATTTGACAGAAAAAGTATTTCTAAAAGGTATAAATATATCGGGAGGTTGGCAATGGAGACGTCACTCGGGATTTGGTGTAGGTATTTCGTATCTTACAGATGCTGAAGGCGTGTTTTCTCAAATGCCTATGTTTTTGGAATGGAGATGTCATATGCTTCGCAATCAGGTTACTCCTTTTACTTCGCTTACTGCCGGTTACACTTTGCCAATGGGTAGAATGAACGGAAACAAAGAAATGAAAAGAGAAGTAATCAGAGGTGGGGTAGTAGTAGGATTGAGTATAGGTGCCAGATATGCGTTCAACAGAAATCTTGCTGTAAATGCTTATATCGGTTATCAATTGCAATCGTTGAGAATACATCGCTATGCAAATTCCAACTTAGAAGTTACCGATCCTAACTATAGTAGAATAGAAGAGTCGATAATCCAAAACTTTATTAAATTTGGTTTTGGGGTAAACTTCTAGAATATCCTTTATTATCGATAAATAACACTACTGAAAATATTAAAACTAAAAATACAACGTTATCTGAAAAAGATAACGTTTGTTTTATATTTTAGAATAGCAAATTTGTTGCAACATTATGAAATCGTATATAGTAGAACTTATCAAGACTTTGGTATATTGGTTTTTGTTTTTTATTGTGGGTAGAATAATATTCCTTGTTACTTATTCTAATCTGGCATCCGATATACCTTTTGTAGAGATTCTTAGAGTTTTCCCTAATTCGTTTAAGTTGGATTTATCTACGGCTTGTTGGTTGTCGGCTCCGTTTTTGCTTTTAATTTCTTTGCAATATGCGGTGAAATGGAAAGGCTGGTTGGTGATAAAAAAAGCATTGATGTTATTGATGTTGATTATAACATCGTTGATGTTGTTTGGCGAAATAGGTATATACGACGAATGGAGGGTAAAGCTAAGCCACAAAGCTCTGTTGTATCTTAGAAATCCTAAGGAAATACTCGATACGGTCCCTACATATTTGCTTGTAGTTCTTTTCTTGGGCGTTTCGGTCTATGTGGCAGCATTCCAATATTTGTATACTAAATTTGTTGTAAAACCTATTGTCGTTCCCGAGCGGCATAGTGCAGTGAAATCGCCTATTGCTTTTCTGGTGTCGGCATTTTTATTGTTTTGTGGAATGCGAGGAGGTTTGTCGGGTGTGCCAATATCGCAAAGTCAGTCCTTTTTTTCGCAGTATCCCATTCTTAACGATGCGTCGGTAAACACTCAATGGAATTTTATTTTCAACTATGTGCATTTCAAAACCTTGGGCGACGATAATCCTTTCATGCAATACGAAAAACAAGAGGCACAGCCTATATTGGACAGCCTTCATAAAAGTAGTAGGGATAGCGTGCTGACTGTACTCAATACTGACAAGCCTAATGTAGTGTTTGTATTGTTGGAAAGTTGGGCCGGAGAGTGTGTAGAGACGCTTGGAGGACGAAAAGGAATAACACCATATTTTGCCGAATTGGAAAAAGAGGGACTAATGTTTACCAATTTTTATGCCAACGGTCATCGTTCGCAACAGGCCATGAGTAGCGTGATGAGTAGTTTCCCTCCAATGCAGGGACACGATGTAACTGATATGTTCTCTCTTTACAAATATTTGGGCAGCATGCCTAAGATGTTTAAAAATATGGGCTACAACACCTCTTACTATTTCGCAGGCGATTTGCGTTACGGAAACATACGGGCTTTTATACTTTGGAACGAATTTGACAAGATAATGGAAGGTAAAGATTTTCCGGTAGAATATCCGAGAGGTCAATTGTCTATTGCCGATGAATATTTGTTTGCCGAGAGTATGAAAGATCTAGAAACTATAAAAGAACCTTTCTTCACGTTCTTGTTTACCGCTAGTTCGCATGCTCCGTACGACGAACCTAAAAAAGTCACACAGCTGGATTGGGATGTGGATAATTTGCCGTATCTGAATTCGGTGAAATATTCCGACTATGAGTTGTTTGAATATATAAAGAAATGCAAAACTATGCCTTGGTACAAGAATACATTGTTTGTTTTGGTATCAGACCACAGCCATGCCACTTATATGAATCATTATGTAAACAGTGCCGACTATATGCATGTGCCTATGCTTTGGATAGGTGGTGCTTTGGATACGGCCTATAGGGGTAAGACTTTAGATAGAATATGCTCGCAGATAGATGTTTTCCCTACCTTGGCTTATCAATTGGGTGAAACGGAGTGCGACGCTTACAGAGGAAAAAATATATTCGATTTAGGATCAAAAGAATTTGCCTACTACGAAACCAACAGAGGTTTTGGGTGGGTGGTGCCCGAAGGCAGTATGATATACGATGCTCTGAATCGCAGGGTAGAGAAAAACACTATATCGGACAGTGTGGTGTTTGAAACTGAATTGAAAAATGGTATAATTTATTTGCAAACGCTCTACGATTTCTTTTTGCAGTAGCAGCGGTTTGTATAGCTAAAATATTAATATGGCAAACATGGATACAAAAAACTTTTATTGGTTGGCATTTAATATGATACCCGGTATAGGGTGCAAAACGACTCGGCAATTGCTGGAGGTAGTGGAAGAGCCCGAAAATCTTTTTTCCGAAACAAGAAAAGGATTGGAGGCTATTTTTGGCAACAGAACTAAAATAATAGATGCAATAGTGTCTAAATCCATGTTTGACGAAGCTGAGAGGGAGCTGAAATTCGCGACAGACAATAATATCGATATTCTGACATACGACAACCCAAAGTATCCACAGCGGCTGAAACGTGCGGAATGTGACGACTGCCCGACGGTGTTGTTTTACAAGGGCAGTGCCGAATTGAATATGCAGAAGGTGGTGAGTATAGTGGGAACACGAAAGGTGACCGAATATGGGAGAAAGATGGTAGATGAGCTGGTGAGTGGAATGATGTCTGAAGGAATATTGGTGGTTAGCGGTTTGGCTTACGGGGTAGACACCTGTTCGCACAAGGCTGCATTGCAGTATGGTTTGCCTACGGTGGGTGTGCTTGGACATGGGTTGAATATGATTTACCCGGCCGAAAATAGAAATTTGGCCAAAGATATGTTGGCCTGTGGTGGATTGCTTACAGAGTATTCGAGTCAGACAAAATTGGAGACGCACAATTTTCCGGCTCGCAACAGAATAATAGCGGCACTTTCTGACGCCGTGATAGTGATAGAGGCTGCCAAAAAAGGCGGTGCATTGATAACGGCCGAAATAGCCAACGGATACAACAGAGAGGTGTTTTCGGTGCCCGGAAAAGTAGGGGATACCTACTCGGAAGGGTGCAACAATTTGATAAAAAATCACAAGGCAAATTTGATGCAGACGGTGCAGGATATGTACTATGTAATGGGGTGGAAAAACAACAAAAAAACGAATGTTGTACAAACATCATTGTTCCCCGAACTGAATGCCGACGAGAAGGTGATATACGACTTATTGTTGCAAAATAGTGAACTAACGTTGGACGAATTTGTTGCAAAATCTGACTTATCTTTGCCCAAAATAGCATCAATTTTACTCAATTTAGAGCTAAAAAACATAATTGTGTGCTTGCCGGGAAAGAAATATAAGATAATGTAAATTAGTGTGATGTGAATTTGTTGATATTTTTTTTTGAAAAATACTTTCATAGTCCAAAATAATATCGTAAATTCGCAGTCTGTTTTAGAGTAAAAAGTAGAGAACTAAACGATATAATATGGAAACTGAATGCAGAGGTAAAATCTCTCAAATAATAGGTGCAGTTGTCGATGTGACATTCGACGATGGAGTGACACTCCCAAACATTTATGATGCACTTTCGGTGAAGAGACCCGATGGTACAGAAGTAATTTTTGAATGCCAACAAGACATAGGAGAAAACACTATGCGAACCATTGCTATGGATACTACTGATGGTCTGCAACGTGGAATGGAAGTAGTGTCGCTAGGTGGTCCTATATCTATGCCTGTGGGCGAAAATATAAATGGTAGATTGTTCAACGTGATAGGAAATGCCATCGATGGTATGCCTGATCCGGAACACGACAAACGTTACGCCATTCACCGCGAACCTCCTAAATTCGAAAACTTGTCAACAAGCCAAGAAATATTGTATACCGGTATCAAGGTTATCGATCTTATTCAACCATTTTCCAAAGGGGGAAAAATTGGTTTGTTTGGTGGTGCAGGGGTAGGTAAGACCGTGCTTATCATGGAGCTTATCAACAATATTGCAAAAAAATACTCAGGTATGTCGGTGTTTACAGGCGTGGGCGAACGTACTCGCGAGGGTAACGATTTGCTTAGAGAAATGATAGAATCGGGTGTAATACACTATGGCGAAGAGTTTGAAAAAAGCATGCAACAAGGCGACTGGGACTTGTCTAAGATAGATACCGAAAAATTGAAAGACTCGAAATGTACATTGGTGTTCGGACAGATGAATGAACCTCCTGGAGCTCGTGCTCGTGTGGCATTGTCGGGACTTACATTGGCCGAATATTTCCGCGATGGCGATGAAAAAACAGGCGGACGCGATATATTATTGTTTATCGACAATATATTCCGTTTCACCCAAGCCGGTTCGGAAGTGTCGGCATTGCTTGGTCGTATGCCTTCGGCCGTTGGTTATCAACCAACCCTTGCCACAGAAATGGGGCTTATGCAAGAACGTATCACTTCGACAAAACGTGGTTCAATCACATCGGTACAAGCGGTATATGTGCCTGCCGACGACTTGACAGACCCTGCTCCGGCTACTACTTTTGCTCACCTTGATGCTCAAACGGTATTGAGTCGTAAGATATCGGAATTAGGTATATATCCTGCCGTAGATCCGTTAGATTCTACATCGCGTATTTTGTCGCCAAACATAGTGGGAGAATTGCACTACAACACTGCTCAACGCGTTAAAGAGATACTTCAACGCTACAACGAGTTGCAAGATATTATCGCTATTTTGGGTATGGAAGAACTTTCGGACGAAGATAAGTTGGTGGTATCGCGTGCTCGTCGTGTACAACGTTTCTTGTCGCAACCGTTCACCGTCGCCGAAGCGTTTACAGGACTTGAAGGTAAATTCGTTACTATCGAGGATACCATAAAAGGTTTCAATATGATTCTTGACGGAGAAGTAGACCACTTACCTGAAGCAGCATTTATGCTTGTGGGTTCGATAGACGAAGCAATAGAAAAAGGCGAAAAAATATTGGCAGAAGCTAATAAAAAATAAGTATTATGAAAGTAAAGATAATAAAGCCCGACTCTAATGTATACGAAGGCGATGTTTCGTTGATACAGCTGCCGGGGGTAGATGGATTGTTTGAGATATTGCACAACCACGCTCCGATAATTTCGGCACTGAAGAAAGGCAAGATCAGAGTGGTGGATAGCGAAAACAGAACTTTGTATTTCGATATTAACTCCGGTGTAGTTAAGGGCGAAAAAAACGATATTTTGATACTTGTTCAATAATAAAAAAGAAAATCTCGAATCGACATAAGGTTCGGGATTTTTTTTGCTTCGCTTACGCTTCGCAGACTACGAGACTACAAGTGGCTGCCGTACTACTGTCAGCTGTTGGCTATTGGCTGTTAGCTATTGGCAGGCTCCGCGTATCGCATGTATTTACTTGTATCTTTTTGGGGTTGCGAGCTACGAGCTATGAGCTTTGAGCCGGCTTCGCCCTATCCGTAGCTCCATAATTCCGTAATTCCGGCTACCGCCCTCCCTTTTGTCTTACGACATTTGCCTTTTGTTCGGCAAAGCCAATTGTTCGTTTGAAATGTTAAACTAGAAATACTCAATTCTTAAATTTTTCCTCTTTCTGAGAGTATGAAATATCGGCCTGTTGGGAGCCTTTAAAAATGACCCGCCCCTAAATTGATTTTCACCCGGGGTATTTTTAATTTTACCCCGCCCCTAAATGAATTTTACCCCGCCCTATTTTTAGTAGGTCCTGGATGTGGTGTAAAAGCGGTGTAATATGTGTATTTAATATTTTGATTAATAGCTTGTTATCTTGTTTGGTGTTGCTTGTGCTACTCCTCGCTAAACATAGGATTTGATGCTTGATAAGAAGTTTTCGAAATGTTAAAAACACTCGCCTTAAAAATATTTAAAATCGTTAAAAAAAGCACTCTGTTTGTTAGATACCTTTTTGATAATAGGCTTTGAGTGTTGAGCAATGAGTGGGGCGGTAGCTGTAATTATGGAATCAAGGAACTACGGAATAAGAGTATAGAGGGTATCTCTAATTTCTGTACCTTTCTATACCTTCTATACCTTTCTCTACCAACTTTAGTCTTTTGCCTTCCGTCGTTAGTCTGCGAAGCATCCGCGGCAGCTACTTGTAGTCTCGTTGTCTCGTAGTCTGCGAAGCGATAGAGAAACACAAGTTTGCGAAGCGCCAGCGTAGCCCTTCAACGGCAAAATTCCAAGATAAAAAACAACAAAGTCTATCATCATTTTTTCGACAGTTTTTTTGAGCTGTTTTCAATGTTGATAGACTTTGTCTGTATAGCTTCGGAAAAGACAATAATGTCTTACAAAGCCAAACGTAGTATCTTTTCTACTTTGTCGGGGGTTATGGTTTTGTTTTCGCCCAACACTGTTCCTCTCATTTCGAATCTTGCCACTATTTTGTTTATGGTGTCTTCGCCAATGCCGTAGTCGGACAGTTTGGTTTTAACACCCAACGAGCGGAAGAAATCTTCTGTTCTTAATATAGTAGATTCTATTCTGTCGTCGGGGTCGCCAAGTGTTATGCCCCACACTCTGGCACCGTATTGTAGTATTTTTTCTCGTTTTTCATCTTTCATCACTCTCAGCAACTGAGGGAATACTATTGCCAGTGTGTATCCGTGTGTAAGTTCGTGGAAAGCAGTTATCTCGTGTCCTATCATGTGTGTGGCCCAGTCTTGAGGAACCCCCATTGCAATAAAGTCGTTCAAAGCCATGGTGGCAGTAAGCATGTAGTTTGCCATCGAATCGTAGTCGGGACGTATATCCATCACTCTTGGCGATATTTCTACCACTGTTTGTAGTATGCCTTCGGCCCAGCGGTCCATAAGTTTGGCATCGACAGGGTAGGTGAGGTATTGCTCCATGGTATGAATAAAAGTATCGATAAGTCCGGCAGCCACTTGTGTTTTGGGCAACGAGAATGTAACTTCGGGGTCTAGTACAGAAAACTTAGGGTAGTTCAAAGGAGTAGAAAGAACAAGTTTTTCCATAGTAGATTTTCTGGAAATAACAGCGCCGCAGTTCATTTCGGAGCCTGTAGCCGGCAATGTGATGACAGTGCCAAGCGGTATGGTTTTTTCTACTTTGATTCTTTTTTGTATCAAGTCCCAAGGTTCGCCGTTGTAGCATATTGCGGCTGCTATAAATTTGCTGCCATCTACCACCGATCCGCCGCCTACGGCCAAAATAAAGTCGATATTTTCTTTTCGGCCCAGTTCTACGGCCTGCATCAACGTTTCGTATTTAGGGTTTGGTTCTATTCCCCAAAATTCAACAAAGGTATGGTTTTTCAGAGCGGCAACCACTTGGTCGTAGACACCGTTCTTTCTTACACTGCCTCCTCCAAATGTTACCAATATTTTTTTGTCGCGAGGTATTTCTTTCGATAGTTCGGCAATCATTCCTTTGCCGAATATTATCTTGGTCGGGTTTTGAAATTTAAAGCTGTACATAATGTATATATTATTAGTTGTATATTTTCAGTTTTATATAAAACGAAGAAGAGCCGAAAATAGTTTTTGCCTGCTATATAATTTTTCTTTAAAAAGATTTTGCCCGGAGGTGGTATATATTGAAAAAAGTTTGTATCTTTGTGGCTTGATTTACGAATAAAAAAACGCAAAAGAAATGAACAGAAAACTATTGTTAATAAGCAATTCGACAAATAGAGGCGAAGCATATTTAGCGTGGCCAAAAGAACAAATAAGCGAGTTTTTGAACCGTCACAATGTAAAGAAAGTGTTGTTTGTACCATTTGCCGGAGTAAGTTTGTCGGCCGACGGATTGGAAGCATCATACAATGCATACGAAGCTAAAGTAAAGGCCGTATTCAACGAAATGGGATTTGAACTTAGCAGTATTCACCACGAAAGCGATCCTATTGCAGCAGTAGCACAAGCCGAATGTGTGGCAGTGGGAGGTGGCAATACATTCCATTTGGTAAAAGAATTGCACCGACTAAAACTTATGGATGCCATACGCGAAAAAGCTATGAATGGTATGCCTTATATGGGATGGAGTGCAGGAAGCAACGTGGCAGGTCCAACATTGTGTACAACCAACGATATGCCTATAGTAGAACCGGAAAGTTTTAGATGTATGAATTTGGTGCCATTCCAAATAAATCCACACTATACCGACTTTTTCGATCCAAAACATGGAGGCGAAACACGCGACGATAGATTGAAAGAATATATAATGCTAAACCCAACCATGTATGTGGCAGGAATAAGAGAAGCAACATCGTTGTTGTTGGAAAATGGTAATTTGTCGTTGATAGGACGTCCGAACAAAATGAAAGTATTCAGAGAAAAAATAGAAAATACAAAAGAATACGAAATAGGTTCAGACATCAACTTTTTGATGAAATAAAAATAGGCTCAAAATACCAAAATACTAAGGTGTGCAGAGCAAAAAACTAGTGTTTTTGTAAATAAAGCATCAAAATTGATATATTATAACACCTCAGACAAACAACTAATTATAGTTGAGGGGAAGAAAAAAAGCAAAATAAATTTTTCTATGTGAAAAAAAAGTAGTAATTTTGCACCCCGAAAATGAGAGCTAAATAGAGTTTTTCATTTTGTTTTGAGTGTATGGAGAGATGCCAGAGTGGTCGAATGGGGCGGTCTCGAAAACCGTTGACCGCATTTGCGGTCCAAGGGTTCGAATCCCTTTCTCTCCGCCAAGAATACCTTGTAGGAAACCAAAAGAGCCTTGCAAGGTATTTTTTTGTATATCGGGTATGCTAAATAAGCAAGGCAATAAATAGTGAACCGAGGTGTGGGAAAAGTCAAAATCGGAAACCAAATTTAGCATATTTGAATAAAATATATTCTTGGGAATGTTATTAGCATATATATATTTGATAATAAGTAGTTTTCTTTTAAAAAGTCCCACTTGTTAATAACTAAAAATTTCAGATAAGTAAATGTGTTGTAATTTAGCATTTGCAAAAAAAATGCAATATATGATATAAAACACTGTATTTGTTTGAGAAACTAAAACTATATGTTATGGAAAAGGAACTCATTTTGGATTTTGGAGAAGATTATACTCTAAATTTGCAGGAGGATGATAGTGCCCATAAAAAAAGAAAGAAAAGTAAAGTTCATCAAACAAAGCAGGCTAAACAAGACGCAATTATCAAAACAAAACAAGAAATGGAAGAACGCAACCTTGAAACAACGTACATAGAGCATAGTCCTGAAGAAATAAAAAAGGCTACTCTGGAATATTTTAAAGGCGAAGAATTGCCAACAAATGTGTGGATAAACAAATATGCCTTGAGAGATGGAGACAAAGTATATGAGTTGTCTCCCGATCAAATGCACATACGTTTGGCATCGGAATTTGCCCGTATAGAAAAACGTTATCCCAATCCACTTTCGACAGAAGATATATACGAACTTCTAAAAGATTTTCGCTACATAATTCCACAAGGAAGTCCGATGTCAGGTATTGGTAACGACTTTCAAGTTGTTTCGTTGTCCAATTGTTTTGTTATAGGAAACAATGGCAGTTCAGACTCGTATGGCGGAATATTGAAGATAGATCAAGAACAAGTTCAACTTATGAAACGTCGAGGTGGAGTAGGTCACGACTTGTCGCACATCCGTCCCGAGGGATCGCCTGTAAAGAATAGTGCTCTTACATCGACAGGTATTGTTCCATTTATGGAACGATATTCAAACACTACCAGAGAAGTTGCTCAAGGAGGCAGAAGAGGTGCTTTGATGTTGAGTATTTCTATCAAACACCCCGATTCGGAAAAATTTATCGATGCTAAATTGGAGCAAGGTAAAATAACAGGTGCCAATATATCGGTAAAAGTTACTGATGAGTTTATGCGTTGCGTTCTTGAAAATAAACCATTTGTACAACAATATCCAATAGATTCTGATACTCCAACAATGACTAAGGAGATAGATGCCAAAGCATTGTGGAACAAAATTATTGAAAATGCGTGGGGTTCGGCCGAACCCGGTGTTTTGTTTTGGGATACCATAACCAGGGAATCGGTGCCTGATTGCTATGCCGATTTTGGTTTCAGAACAGTGTCTACAAATCCTTGCGGAGAAATTCCATTATGTCCGTACGACAGCTGTAGATTGTTGGCTATAAACTTGTATAGCTATGTTAAGAACCCATTTACACCGAATGCCGAATTTGATTTCGATTTGTTCAGAGAACATGTCATAAAAGGTCAACGTTTGATGGACGACCTTATCGATTTGGAATTGGAAAAAATAGAACAAATCATTAATAAAATAGATTCCGACCCTGAAGATGAAGAGATAAAACGTGTAGAACGTAATCTATGGCTAAACATAAAAATGAAATGTTTGGAAGGTCGTAGAACAGGTTTTGGAATAACAGCCGAAGGTGATATGTTGGCAGCATTAGGATTGCGTTATGGTTCTGACGAAGCTATCGATTTTTCAGTGTCGGTACAAAGAGCTTTGGCAGTTTCGGCCTATACTTCGTCTGTGATAATGGCTAAAGAAAGAGGAGCATTCCCAATCTACAATCCGGAATACGAAGCCAACAATCCATTTATACAACGTTTGGCCGAAGCCGATCCTGAATTGTATAAATCGATGACCGAAAACGGACGTAGAAATATAGCATTGCTTACTATTGCTCCTACAGGTTCAGTAAGTATTTGTACTCAAACAACATCTGGTATAGAACCTGTATATCAAATATCGTACAAACGTCGCAAAAAAATAAATCCAAACGATAAAGATATATCTAAGAATGTGGTACAAGATTCTAATGGAGATTATTTTGAAGAATATAGCGTATTCCATCCAAAATTTATCGATTGGTTGAAAGCAAACGGATATGATGTTGACGGTGTTTTGAAAATGAATGATACCGAATTGCAAGAGGTTATCAAAAAATCTCCATACAACAATGCCACAGCTTACGATATAGATTGGGTAAGCAAAGTTCGTATGCAAGGTGCTATCCAAAAATGGGTAGATCACTCGATAAGTGTGACTGTAAACATTCCAAAAGAAACTACTAAAGAAATGGTAAGCACCATCTACCAAACAGCTTGGGAAAGTGGTTGCAAGGGATGTACTATATATCGTGAAGGTTCTCGTGATGGTGTTCTTATCTCGAACAACGAGTCGAAGAAGTCGTCTGAAACATCGTTCCACGAAACAACAGCTCCAAAACGTCCTAAAAAATTGGAAGCAAACATCGTAAGATTCCAAAACGATAGAGAAAGTTGGGTAGCTATCGTAGGTATTTATCAAGGTCATCCTTACGAAATATTTACAGGAAAAGCTGAAAGTTTTATATTGCCATCGTGGGTAGACAAAGGTTGGGTTATTCGCGTGAAAGAAGGAAACAAAAAGGCACGCTACGATTTCCAATTCTTGGATAAAGACGGATATAACGTAACCATCGAAGGATTGTCGAGAATGTTCAACCAAGAATATTGGAACTATGCGAAGTTGATTTCGGGAATTTTACGCCACGGTATGCCACTGCCAAATGTTGTAGACCTTATCAGTAAATTGAATTTTGATATAGATGCTATCACTACTTGGAAGAATGGTGTTGCTAGAGCACTGAAACGTTATATAACCGATGGAACCGAAACAGGCGAAGTATGTCCTGAATGTGGTGCAAAGATTATATACACAGGAGGTTGTAAGGAATGTAGCAGCAAATGTGGTTGGTCTAAATGTAGTTAAACCTAATATATAAAAAGAAACTCTTTGAAAAACATCAAAAGAGTTTCTTTTGTTTTAAGTGAATACTATTTTTAATATTTGAAAATAAAAACAATAAAATCAAATTTGAAATAATAAAATTAATGCGATATGAAAGACTTTTTTAAAATGCTTTTGGCTTCTTGTTTGGGAAGCATGATAATGTTTGGTATAGGTATTTTCTTGGTTTTTGCATTGATAATAGGCTCTGTAGCCTCTATAGTTTCTATGGCGGGAAATACCGAAAAAACAGTGGTGGTAACAAGCAATTCGGTGTTGCAGTTGGACTTGACTAAATCGGTGTACGAACGTGCTCCATCAGATTTGGATATGTATCTTGAAGGAAATCAGGTGTTGGGTGCTGATATGATATTGAAAAGTATAAACAATGCAAAATACGACGACAATATAAGTGGTATATACATAAAAACTTCTGCAATGTATAGTGCAGGATGGGCAGTGACTGAAGAGATCAGAAACGCTCTTGTCGATTTCAAAAATAGTGGCAAATTTATATATGCATATAGCGATGCTTATACTCAGAAAGGCTATTATTTGGCAACGGTTGCAGACTCGTTGTTTGTGAATCCATCGGGAATTATTGATTTTAAAGGCATAGCAGCTGAAACTGTGTTTATAAAAGATTTGTTGAAAAAACTTGACGTAGATGTGAAACTGATACGCCCTAGAAGCAACGCTTTTAAGAGTGCAGGCGAAATGTACACAATGACAAAGATGAGCGAGGCAAACAAAACTCAGGTACGTGAATATATAGAAAGTATTTGGAACCATGTGGTAGGAGATATTTCGGCGGCAAGAAACATTTCGGTACAAGACCTAAATACAATTGCCGACAATCTTGGTGCATACCTGCCTAAAGGAGCTTTGGAAACAAAGATGGTAGATGGTTTGAGGTTTGAATACGAGGTGTTGCAATCGATGGCAAAAGAGTTAGGAGTGTACGATGCTGACCCTTACGGTATAGATTTTGTAAAGGTTAAAAACTATGCACAGACCATAGTAGAGCCTTGCTATAACGACAAGATAGCAGTGATATATGCACAAGGCGATGTGGTGCAAGGTAAAGGTTCGGGAGTGAAAGTGTATTCTACCACAATAACCAATGCCATAGATGCAGCGGCTGCCGACGACGATATAAAAGCAATAGTATTGCGAGTGAACAGTCCGGGTGGTGCTGTGGTGGCAAGCGAAATAATGACAAATGCGGTAATGCGTGCCAAAGAAAAGAAACCTATAGTGGTATCGATGAGCGATATGGCAGCTTCGGCAGGATACGAAATATCATGCAATGCCCATAAGATAGTAGCAATGCCTACCACCATCACAGGCTCGATCGGTGTATTTGGGTTGTATCCAGAAATAGGTGGAATGTTGAAAAACAAATTGGGCGTTACAAGCGATACAGTGCTTACAAACAAGAATGCAGCAGCACTTTCTACCATGCGACCACTATCGGAAGAGTCGTACAACTTGCTTGTGAATAATGTGGAAGATTTTTATAAGACATTCTGTCAAAGAGTAGCAGTGGGTAGAAACCTACCTGTTGAATATGTGGATAGCATAGCACGAGGTCGCGTGTGGACAGGTATAGATGCACAACGTTTGGGACTTGTGGATAAACTTGGAGGTTTGGATCGAGCTTTGGAGATCGCAGCACAATTAGCCGAAGTAGAAGACTATTCGGTGGTAAGTTATCCCAAAACAAAAGATGCCGTATCTCAGCTTATGGAAATGTTGAGTCAGGAAGAAGCAATGAAAATTCTTGCTGAAAAAACTGCCGATAAAGATATTTTGAAGTACTACAAGCACATCGAAGAGATAAGTAATATGTATCCTTATCAAGCCCGATTGCCATACTTTATAGAGTTCTAAAAACTCTGAAAACTTTCTGTGGTAACGGAGAAGGAAAAGTAGTTTAAAGCTTAAGGTGGACGATTGCCTACCTTAAGCTTTTTTTTTGCCCTTCCTCACGGCAAAAAAAAACATTATATTACGAGGATAAAGAACAACGGGTGGTATCTATTTGACTCTTGTTGAATTCTCTTGTCTGTAAATCTCCAAAAGATTACATTACAACATTACATTTTTAGGACAACGTACGGGCAGTAACCGGCTCATGGTTCACTGCTCGTTGTTTAAAAAAACAAAAATATTACAACATTACAACATTACATTTTGAGTGAGGAGAGAGTGTATAGATGGTATAGAATGTAAGGAATATAATTGTGGAGTTGGTTGCACTTTCTGCTCACTGCTCATTACTTACAGCTCCATATGAAAAAAAAGCTACTCCGATACAGAGTAGCTTTTTTAGTTTATTTAGTGAAGTAAATTATTATTCAACACTTACAACTTCCAATTCGAAAACAAGAGGAGAATAAGGTGCAATGTGTGGTTGAGAACCACGAGTACCATATCCCAATTCCGATGGCATAATGATAGTAGCTACGCTACCTGCACTTAGACTGTTCATAGCTTGTTCCCAACCTTGTATAAGCGACATTTCGCCTACTTTGTATGCAAGAGGTTCGTATTTGCGTGCCGGATTGTATACACCATTTTCTTGTGCTACAGATTCTACGCTTGTATCAAATACTTTACCATTCAAAAGTTTACCGGTGTAGTTAACTCTTACTCTTTTTCCCATTTCAACTTTAGCACCTTTACCTTTTTTCTTTTCGATGATGTACAAACCATTTTCGGTAGGTTTAACTGTAATATTGTTGTCGGCAATGTACTTAGCTATAAGTTCAGGTTCTTCGTTGCGAGCTTTTTCCATTGCTGCTTCGTATTCTAATTGTTCTTTTTCAACATCTGCTTTTTTTACAATGCTACTCAATTTTATTTCGTAGTACACTTTCATACCCATACCTTCTTTGTAGAATGGAGGCATAGGAAAACGAGCAGCTATTGAGTCGGCTGCTACTGCAAAAGTAGCTATATCGCCACTGTGAAGCATAAGTAATCCTTCAGGTAAGTCGCCTTGAAACATAGGGTCGGTAACTTGTATAAGACGTTGAGGATTTCCAGTGTTGTCGAACATGATAGAGTCGTCAAGTCTCATTTTCATTTCTACCACCAATACATCACCCATTTCTACTTGTTGAGCACCTTTGTTTTCTTGAGCAAAAGTGTAGTGTAATCCTGATTTAGTGCGTTTAAAACCTTCAAGTTCGCTTTTGGGTCCACACGCTGTGAATGCAGTTGCTGCTATGCAAAATACTGCAAGAGTTTTCATTAAATGTTTCATTGTTATTTTTTGTTTAAATGTTTTATTATTATTATTGTTTTATTTTAATATCGTAAATAAGTATCATATTTGTGCCAATTCTGTCGGCATCGCCCACAAAACCATATGCTAAATGCGAAGGTAATATAACCTTGGCACTGCTACCATAGTGTAGTTCTTGCAAAGCTTTGTCTATACCCACATTAGGTTCGTGTTTACCTACTACAACGGTGTCTGTCAGGTTGTTGTATATATCCTTTTCCGTTATCGACTGTACCGAATATTGTATCACTACTTCGTCTTCGTAGTCAATTTTTTTATCAGAAAGGGTTTCATATTCCCACACCCTCATCCCATTGTCGAAGCGTTTCATCTTAGTGTCCCACTTCTTGCGTTTTATGTAGCTGTCTATTTCGTTTTCTTCGCTTTTAGCTACATAGTTGTTTGCAGTTATCATATTCTCCTTGTAGGGATTGTCTGCTTTTTTTTCCACTTCGGTAATTGGAATGTCGTTGTTGCAAGCAGCAATGCAGCACAAACCACATGTCAGTGCAATGTATTTATTTATTTTCATCAGTAGATAATTCAAGTCTTAAACAATCTTCCATATATCGACAAGTGTCCATCAAATTTCGTTCCGACGATGCACCTGCGGCTTTAATGTGTCCGCCACCATCAAAATACTTTGCAGCAAATTTGTTTACGTCAAAGTCGTATTTAGAACGGAACGATATTCTGATTTTTCCATCACTGCCTTCTTTCACCAAAGCACCTATTTCGATATTACTCATTTTAAGTGTATAATTCACTACACCTTCCAAATCGCCTTTCTCGGCGCTGAAAAGGTCGTTGTCAGCTTTTGATACATAAAAATAAGCGAATTTCAATTCAGGAATAATTTTCAATCTTTGGTCGATACAAAATCCTAACAATCGCAATCTGTTTTCGGTGTAAGTATTGGAAATTTGATTTTGCACTTCACTGACTTCTATTCCTCTCTTCACTAGATGAGCCACAGCCATGTATACAGTAGGGGAGTTGCACGAGTAGGAAAACGAACCAGTATCTGTGCAAATACCTGTGTATAATGCTATAGCACCTTTAAGAGATATACAATCTGTTCCAAGAGCATTTGTGGAAATCCAATATGCAAGTTCGGATGTTGAGGAAGCTGACGGGTCGGAAAATGCGAGGTCAAACAATCTTGTATCAGGATTTTGATGATGGTCTATCAATATACGTTTGCCTGTGGCATTCTTCAAAGTTTCTTCTAAAAAATCTACTCTTGAAAAACTATTAAAGTCGGCACAAATTATCACATCGGCATCAGAAATTACTTGTTTAGCTTTAACTTCGTTTTCTGTTGCAACAATAATTTCTTCAGTTCTAGGAATAAAATTATAGTAACTTGGAAATTCATCGGGTAGTACGACTATAGGGTTAGCTCCAACACTATAACAAGCGTCGTACAATCCCAACGCCGAACCAATAGCATCGCCATCGGGGCGGGTGTGCGAGATAATTACAATACTGTTAGAAAATATGATGGTTTTTCTAAACTCATCAAGATTTACCGACTCAAGTTCTTTCATAGTTATTTTCTACAATTGAATTATTCTTTTTCTGCTTGAATATTTACAATTTCTATATCGTTCATTAATATTTTTAGCTTAAGCACGTTGTTTTCAACAGTACCTTCTGTTGTTTCTATTGCTGTAGCACCACTTAGTTTGTAAACATTGCCTTCTTTTGTTACGTTTACATCAGAACCTACAGGAGCTAATTCTTTTGTAGCCGAGTCGTATTGGATAGAAACGGTGTTGTTGTCAATTTCCGAAATGATAACGATGGCACTTGTTTCTGTTTTAGAAAAGTTGACACCTTTGTATGTTCCAGCTATTTCAGCTGCTAAGTTTTGTTCTTTTTCACATGACGAGAATAGCATTCCTATGCAAAATGCGATGCTTGCTAATATTGAAACTTTCTTCATAATAATTGTTTATTAAATGTTTATATGTTTTTTTTGTTTTACTTACGTTTTAAATACTTTGCAAAGGTACGTTTTTTTATAAAACCTTGCAATATAAGAAACTATTTATTTTTCACAAATAACTAATTTTCTTGAATTATGTTTTATAGTTTATGTTTAATTTTTTATTTTTTAGAATATAAAGATAATGTCTGATTTCTATTTTGCTAAAAAAGCTCCCTATCTTGAAATATCAACAGGGAGCTTCTCAAACATTTAATTCTAAAACAAATTACTTTTTAGTGTTTATATGTTCTTTTGTATTTGTTCATAAACTTATCAACACGTCCAGCAGTGTCAACCAATTTCAACTTACCAGTAAAGAAAGGGTGAGAAGTGTTAGAAATTTCCAATTTTACAACTGGATATTCTTTACCGTCTGTATAAACAACAGTTTCTTTGGTGTTAGCACAACTTCTAGTTAATACCATTGTGTCGTTAGACATGTCTTTAAATACAACTAATCTGTAATTGTCTGGGTGAATACCTTTTTTCATTTCTTTCTAAATTTTGCCGTTTTAAACGATGGTTTTTTAAACGATTTGTAATTAAATTAATTATCTATTTGAGAGTGCAAAATTACGAACTTTTTCTGACATATCAAAACTTTTCAATATTATTACGAAATAAATTTTATAAAGCATTGTTTATCAGTAGTTGTAATTTTATTTATTTATTCTTTTATTTTATATATTTTGCTCAAATTTCTTCCAAAACCCTCATAATCTAGACCATATCCAACAATAAAATCATCATCGATAGATTTGCCTATATAGTCTATTGCATAGTCTTTGACAAATTTGCCCGGTTTGAATAATAGTGTACACAAAACAATTTTTTTAGGACTGTGTTTTTGTAGTTCTTCAATCATTGCTTCCATCGAAATGCCTGTATCTATAATATCTTCTATAACTACGACAATTCTATTTTCGATGTTTTCGTTTAGACCTATCAGTTGTTTCACATTGCCTGTAGATTCTGTACCACTATATGATGCCAATTTGATAAAAGATATTTCGGCATCGAAATCTATTTTCCTGATAAGGTCGGATGCAAAAATGAAACTACCATTCAAAGTTGCCAAAAATAAAGGATTTTCATTTCTTAAATCATTACTTATTTTTTGGGCAACGTTGGAAACAATATTTTCTAATTCTGTTTCCAATATGTATGTTTCGAATACTTTATCTTTTACTACAACAATATCTTTCATAGTAATTTTAGTTGTTGGATTTTGTCATTGTTTTGTAGATAGTTTTAACTAAAGGTAATTCTTTTGCATCTAAAGTGTATTCCCAATACATAATACCTTTCAAATCTCTATCTAATACATAATTTGCTTTTATAGCAACAGAATTTGTGTCTTCGTAGCACAATGCAAATTTTCCGTTTTTATCTGTCATATAAGGAACTTTAGCACTATCGTCCCAATGGAAAGTATAATCTTTAAGTTGCATAATATCTCCGTAGTAAGTGTAGTCAGGTAAACTATCAATACCGTGACCATACAATGGAATTCCTAAAACTAACTTATCTGCCGGAACACCTGCGTTAAGGTGTGCATCAACAGCCTCGTGGGTTGTTATACGACCGGCATATTGCGATCTATATAGAGGCGCATGATGGAATGGTGGACGGGCAATGTCGTAAGCCATAATGTTTACCATATCCAAGTAGTCAATAACAGCAGGGAAATCAACGTAAAGAGCATCGGCAATTGTAGCAATTGTAAGCATTTTATCATTTCCTATAGCTTCTCTTATATCTTTCAAAAGTAAAGTAAAGTTATCAATATCGTTTGGCGAAGATGCTATACCAGCTTCCGAACTTGATGGATATTCCCAATCTACATCGATACCATCTATTTGGTAGTAATCTACAATACGTTTACAATCGGCTGCAAATAATTTTCTTGTAGAATTATTGGCTGCCATTTCGCTAAATCCACCTGCAGCCCAACCACCTATTGATAGTAATATTTTAATTTCGGGGTTAGTTTTCTTAAGTGCTGCTATTTTTGCAAAACGAGGTTCGTTTAGAATGTTTATTTTGTCAAAACTATTTGTATCTACAAGACCGAAAGCATAATTTATTTGTGTAACCCATCTTAAATCAGGGTCAATTTCATTTTCCCAAGTAAGATATGCAGCAACAACTTTGTCTGTTGCAGTTGTTTCTTCTTCATTTTGGTTATTGTTTTTACATGATGTTGTCAGTGCCAATGTAGCAATACCTATTATTCCTAAAAAGTAATGTAATTTTCTCATTTCAGTGTATTTATTTTTTGATTATCTATAATTGTCTATTCATTTTTAAGAAAAAAAGGCTGACAATAATCAGCCTTTAAAATATATTTTTTTTAAAGTAAAATCAATTATTTGCTTTTTCTCCAATCAAATCCTGCTCTTACAGCTTGACCTGCATAAGGAAATTTAGGGTCAACCACATATTTGCCTCTGTCGTTTACGCAACCCCAAGAACCATCAATTTTTACTACGGCACAACGATTGTATCTGTCGCCAACAAATTCTTGAGCGTATTCATATATAGGTTTTATAGCCCAATCGCCTTTGTAGTTTACATATCCCCAAGTGCCTTTAGTATCTCTAGCAGGATATAACCAAACTCCTAAAGGTTCGTTTTTGTGCCATTGATAACCGGCATCAGTTGCTTGATCTTGTGTTTCAAAAACAACTTTTACCACAAGTTCACCTTTGTCGCTTATACAACCCCATTTCTCACCTTTCTTTACGGTAGAGTAACGTTTGTAATCGAAATCGGTAAAATCTGTAGCAACATCGTATTGAGGTTTTATAACCCACACGCCTTTGCAATTTGCAAATCCAAATTTTCCTGTTTCAGGGTCTTTAACCATCAATACCCATTCGTTTATAGCATTGGTAGTACCTTGTTGGTAATATGCTTCAATAGCTTGGTTGCTAAATTCAAATATTGGTTCAACAACAAAATTACCTTTGCTATCTATAGCACCCCAACCATTTTCTTTTTTAACTGCAGCAACTCCATTTTTGTCAGATGTAAAATTCTCTGCAGCATCAAAGCTTGGCGATATAACCCACATATTAGCGTTGTTTACATACCCCCATGCATTAGAAAATTGGTCATATAGGGGCTTAACTTTTTGTGCCGATGCTATGCTAAACATAGCTCCAAACAAGAATAAAAAGTATATTTTTTTCATTTTTTGTTATTTGTATGTATTCGTTTTATTTTCTATTTTACGACTGCAAAGATACAAAATTATTATGAAATACAGCAATATAAAATTACTTTATCATCATATTTTTGTTCCATGTTCTTCTATTGTTACTATTACTATTGTGTTTATCAGTAGAATACAAAGTTTTGTGATTCTATTTTTATTTTCTCTTTATTAGTTTTTAAACATAAAATAAACCGCTCCAACTAAACACAAACAAGCCCAAATATAATTTGTTTTGAATGGTTGGTTCATCACAATCATGGCAAATGGAATGAATACTGACAATGAAATTACCTCTTGTATGATTTTTAATTGAGGTAGAGTATAAACAGTATATCCTAAGCGATTTGCCGGCACTTGTACCATATATTCAAAAAAGGCTATCAGCCAACTAACTATTGCTGCAACATACCATGCTTTGTTCGACATATTTTTTAAATGTCCATACCATGCGTATGTCATAAACAAGTTGGACACCACCAACATGAATACCGATACAACCTGAGGACTGGTAATTATTTTCCACATAACTCTTTGCTTATTAGTTTTAGTAAATTAGAAAATGCTTGATTGGTAGTGCGTTCTATCGTTCGCAATCTGTCGTTGCCATAAGCCATTTTTTGAGTGTGAACCTCATTCTTCGATGCTACAGTAATCCAAACTGTTCCTACCGGCTTTTCGGCTGTGCCACCATTAGGTCCGGCTATTCCGGTAGTGGCTATTGCATAATCTGTATCCATTTTAGACAATACACCTAAAACCATTTCTTTTGCTGTTTCTTCGCTTACAGCTCCGTATTTCGATAGGGTGTCACCTGATACACCTAGCATATTTTCTTTTATGGTATTGGAATAAGCAATTACTCCTCCTTTGAAATATTCCGATGCTCCGGAAAGCGACGTAATACTAGATGCTATAGCTCCACCAGAGCAGCTTTCGGCAACAGATAATGTTTTCTTATAGAAACGCATTTTTT
This sequence comes from Bacteroidales bacterium, assembly GCA_017561155.1. Lineage (GTDB taxonomy): Bacteria > Bacteroidota > Bacteroidia > Bacteroidales > P3 > HGM05376. Next base: position 32,037 of record JAFZDP010000036.1, read on the forward strand.
TGGAAACAATTTCTGCCAAACTTTCTACATCTTCTCCCAAAATATATTCTCCAACTATATTATAAAGGCTTTTTACCGACGACTCTATGTCGCTTAGGAGATTTTCTTTTTCGGTACCTCTTGCAGTCAAACGCAAACGAACCATACCTGCTTTGGGTAGATAGGCAAGTTTTATTGTTTGGGGCAAATTAAGTTCCCAATCTTCTATCTTGTCTGATAAGAAAGATTCTCCTATACCTTGGAAAATAATGTTTTTGTGCAAAATATATCCCATATTGAAGTGTTTAACCAAACGTGGTATTACCTCTTCGCTCATAAGATATTGCATTTCGAATGGAACACCCGGAAGTGATATTACGACTTTGCCGTCTTTCTCAAACCACATTCCCGGAGCTGTGCCACATTTGTTAAGCAACACTTTACAACATTCGGGTACCAATGCTTGAGCTCTGTTGGTATCGGTCATAGGGTAGCCTCGCTTTTCAAATATCGAAGATATTATTTCAAACGTTGCTTTGTCCTCGATAAGTTTACTGCCAAAGTAATTGCACAATGTCTTTTTTGTAATATCGTCTTTGGTAGGTCCTAAACCTCCTGTTAATATTACGGCATCTGCTTCGGACAAGCCTATGTTTAAATTTTCTTCTATCTCCTTTGCTGTATCTGAAATGGTTATTACTCTTGCTATGTCAATTCCATTGGATACCAACTGTTGCGACATCCAAGAAGCATTTGTATTTACCACCTGACCAATAAGCAATTCATCGCCAATATTTATTATGCACGCCTTCATTCGATTATTTAGCTTACATTGTTTCTTATCTGAAAATACTTTATTCTACTGCAGGTTCTTGTTGCGACAAGCAATGGAAACTACCCAATCCCCAAATAATATCGGTGCTGTCGATAGCGTGGATAGTGTAATCTTTAAAGCATTCTTCCAATATATAATAAGCTTTATTGTCCGAGTCGCACTTGTAAGTAGGCATTAAAATAGAGTTGTTTGCAATATAGAAGTTAGCATACGATGCCGGCAAACGTTGGTCTTCGTATATAACAGGTTCCGGCATTGGCAGCTCTACTATATTTGGTTGTTTTCCCGAAGCTAATCTAACTTTGTTTAGTAAGTTTAGATTGTCTTTTAGTGGTTTGTAGTTTTCGTCGTCCATGTTTTTTTCAACTACTGTTACAATGGTATCTTCGTTGACAAATCTAGACAAGTCGTCGATGTGTCCGTCTGTGTCATCGCCTTCTATACCATCGCCCAACCATATAATATTTTCTGCTCCGTAATAGTCTCTTAGTTTTTCTTCTATTTGAGCTTGTGTTAGGTGTGGATTTCTATTCTTGTTTAGCAAGCAGGCTTTTGTTGTCAATATATCTCCAACTCCGTTGAAGTCTACAGAGCCGCCTTCCATTACTATTCCCGGTTCAAATACAGGTAAATTTAGTATTTCAGCTACTTTTTTAGGTATCTCGTTGTCCAATTCGCAAGGGTATTTACCGCCCCATGCATTATATGTCCAATTTACTATTGCTTTGCTATTGTTGTTTTTGTTTAGGAGGAAAGCAGGACCACAATCGCGTGTCCAAGCGTCGTTGGTAGGTATTATATGAAAATGAATATTTGCCATATTGGTACCTATCATTGTCAACGAATAGAATACGCTATCTTTGGTTTCTTCGTTCACTACATTGATATGAACTTTTTCAACGTCGGCAAGCATTTTTATAAATGTGTGGTACGATGGGTATATTGTATCTATTTTTCCCGGCCACGAATTTTCATTGTGTGGATAATTCAACCATGTTGCTTCGTGTTTTTTCCATTCAGCAGGAAAATAATATCCTAATTCTCTTGGTGTCATCTTGTATAATATTGTTTTAATTAATCCTTTAATACGTTTATTTTTTTGCTATGTTGTGTAGCATTGTTTCTAAATCTTTAGAATATTTGCTCCAGCTGTACTTTTCCACAACGTATTTGTGGCCTTCTTCGGCTAGAGATGTGGCTTTCGCTTCGTTGCCCAATATATCTGATATATAGTTGGCGTATTCTTGAGCTTCTTTCGCTACCAATACTTGTTTTCCATTTTCTGCTTTCAACGAATCGTTTGCCAATGCCGATGTTATGCAAGGCACTTTCATTGCCATAGCTTCAAGTATTTTGTTTTGCAATCCTGTGCCTATCTGCATAGGAGCTACAAATACTTTGCTTTGTGCATAGTACTCTCTCATATCGGGAACCCAACCTGTTACTATCACATTGTTCGAAGCTAATTGTTTTACGCTTTTGGTAGGATTTGTACCGGCTATAGCTACTTTTATGTTAGGATTAGATTTCCACACTATAGGCATTACATCATTTACCAAAAACAAGGCTGCGTCTACATTGGGTTTGTAGTGCATATTGCCACAAAATAGCAGGTCGTATTTTTTTTCTGTTTCTTGTGGTTGGTAGTACGAAGTATCTACACCATTTGGCAATATTTTTATGTTGTCGTTTTGGCGGTGTGGTATAGCTTCTCTGTCCGGTTCAGATATTATTGTAAATTCGTCGTACATATCAAACGAATCATATTCGCACGAACGCAGCATCTTAAATTCGAAGTGTAGAATTCTTTTAGTCAATCCTTTTGATTTGTACATTCTGCGTTCTATATTTTTGCTTAAGCAGTCTTGAAAGTCTAACAACTTTGGCACTTTTGATTTCTTTACCCACTCCATAGTACGAACCATTTGGCAGAAAAGAACATCAGGCTTTTGTTGTTTTTCAAAACGCGAATATTCTCGACGTATCTTCTTGGTATTCCAATATCCTGACACTTGAAGCGAATCTATCGAAAAAAATGCTCGCAATATGCTCATTCCTACCGATAGTTGTGATGGCTTGACTATTTTGATAGCTTTGCAATAGGGCTTTAATATGTCTATATGCTCTTGTGGTACTGTTTTGTGCGAAACACAAAACAATAATATATCATTCTTTTCAGACAAACATCTTATCTGGTGGAATGCTCTCAATTTATCGCCCTTATCTAACGGATAAGGAAAACGTGGCAGTGCTACTAATATCTTCATTATAAGCCTATTTTTATTTTATCAAAAAAGTGTTCCTTGTATTACTTCGCCGTCGTCTGTTGTCGATGCAAAGTAATCGTTATCTTTTTTCGAATCGTCAGTATTTTTATCTTCAGGTTCCGGTTCGGGCTCCGGTTCAGGCAAAGGATCCAACCATGTGTAACTTTCTATTTCAGATGTGGATATTCTCTTTCCTTTAGCCTTGTAGCCTTTCACCCCTATAAAATCTGTCACCTCTATTATTTCCGAAGCTATCTTTTTGTTCGTATTTTCGGTGTCGTAGTTTATTTCCAAACGAGGGAATGTGTCGAATACTACGTCTACCAGTGTATTGTCCGAATCTTCGTCCAAGAATGATAGTTTCTTGTCGAAATCTTCTATCACGAAACGTTTTAGGTAGTAGTATTTAGTTACTCCTTCTTGGTAAAGCACTGTTATAATAGTGCGTGGATTGTTTTTGCGTATGTGTAGTAGGTCGTCGTCGAAGTGGTTGGCAAGGTCGAAATTACAAGTTCTGAAGAACCCCGATTTTGTTATGCTGAGTATTTTGTCGGCTCCTTTAAAGTCGCCCAAAAACATACCTCTGCCTTCTACGTTCAAGCGTTTCACGCTTTCGTCGAACCATATACTTCTTGCTCCCAAGGTAGATACACCTTCGCCTTTTATATTTATCTTGCGTACTGCGTTCTTGCTAAGGATATTTCCAAACGACGAACGACCCTTGATGGTAATGTCGGCAAAATCGAATTCAAAGCTCAACTTACGCAACTTTGGTTTGGGGCGTAAGTGTACCATAATGGTTTCGGCTTCTCCGTTTGGATTGGCACTGAAATATAGAATCTTGCTTCCCTTGGTTCCTTTGGTAAGGTCGTATTCGCGGTCGCGTGTTATACCGTTTACGGCAAAACGCTTTATCATTGCATTTCCAAAAGCTCCGTCAGAGTATACTACATTATATATAGTACGTTCGTCGCGTTTTCGGAATACATTTATATATATAATCTCTTTGCAGTTTACATTGCCCACAAAGCCTTTTTCTTGTATCTTGGATATGATGAAACTACCATCTTTGCGGAATGCAATTATGTCGTCCAAATCCGAACAGTCGCATACATATTCCACATTTTCATCTTTCTTAAGGCCGTAGCCGGCAAATCCTTCTTTCTTGTTAACGTATAGCTTTTCATTAAGTATAGCCACGTTTGCAGCCTCGATGGTTTCAAAGTTGCGAATTTCTGTTTTACGCTCTCTGCCTTTGCCATACTTTTCTTTTATGCGTTCAAAGTAAGCAATAGAATAGTCTATAATGTGGTCGATATCAAACTGAACTTGTTTCATATCGTCTTCTACGGCTTGTAGAATATCGTTGGCTCTGTCGCTGTTGTATTTCGATATTCGTTCTATTGGAATTTTGCGCAGCTTTAATATATCGTCGATGGTAACGGGGCGTAACAAGTTCTTTACGAATGGTTTTAAACCCTCGTCGATAGTGGTGTTGATAGCCTCGTCGGTAGTACACTTTTTGATGTCTTCGTAAATTTCGTTTTCGATGAATATTCTTTCAAGCGACACCCATTGCCATTTTTCTTTCAGTTCGGCAAGTTGTATTTCAAGCTCTTTAAGCAACAAATCTTTTGTGTGGTCGGCCGAAGTGCGTAAAATATCGCTTACCGACATAAATACGGGCTTGTCATCGTTTATTACAAAACTGTTTGGGCTCAGGCTAATCTCGCACTTTGTAAATTTGTAAAGTGCATCTATCATTTGGTCGGGCGACACATTAGGAGCCAAGTATATCATTATCTCTACGTTGGCGGCTGTGTTGTCGTCTACTTTTCTAATCTTTATTTTTCCCGAATCGTTTGCATCTATTATGCTTTTTATAAGCGACTCGGTAGTTGTGCCGAATGGTATTTCTGTAATAGCCAAGGTTTTCTTGTCTATCTGTTGTATCTTGGCACGTATTCTTACTTTGCTAAGGTTTGCCGAATCTTTGTCGCCTTTCTTGCTTTTCTTTTTGCCGTCGTCGTCGCCGTCAAAGTCGTCGAAATCGGCTACATCCAAGCTGTCGAAGTCGTCTTCATCGTTGTCGCTCACACCTTTTATCCTGCGCAATCCGTCGTTGTATTTGCTCACGTCTATCATACCGCCGGTAGGAAAGTCGGGATACAACTCAAAGTCTTCGCCTCTGTAGTGTGCAATAGTTGCGTCGATAAGCTCTATAAAGTTGTGTGGCAATATTTTGGTAGCAAAAGCCACACCAATACCTTCAGTTCCTTGAGCCAGTAGAAGTGGGAATTTTATTGGTAGCGATATTGGTTCTTTATTTCTGCCGTCGTAGCTTGGTTTCCAATCTGTTATTTTAGGATTGTACACCACATCGAGAGCAAATTTCGACAAACGTGCTTCGATGTAACGAGGTGCAGCGGCACCATCGCCGGTAAGTATGTTTCCCCAGTTTCCTTGACAGTCGATAAGCAAGTCCTTTTGGCCAAGCGACACCAAAGCGTCGCCAATAGAAGCGTCGCCATGAGGGTGGTACTTCATAGTGTTACCCACAATGTTGGCAACTTTGTTGTAACGACCGTCGTCCAATTCTTTCATTGAATGTAAAATGCGTCGTTGTACAGGCTTCAACCCATCGCTAAGTGCCGGCACGGCGCGGTCCAAAATAACATAGGAGGCATAGTCGAGATACCATGTTTCGAACATGCCTTTCAACGATATGACATCACTGCTTCCCGAAGGGTTTTGTGGTGTTTGGTCTTCGATATTTTCCAATTTTTCGTCCATATTTACTATTCACATTCAATATACAATCATCTCTTTTCGCAAAATATAAAGTACTGGTTTTCACCCATGCTATTATATCCGAAAGAGATTGTTGTTTCTAATAATTACATTTTGCAAAGATACTACTTTTTCCGCAAAAAAACAAAAACATAACAAAAAAGCTATATTTTCGGCGGCGTTTGGTTGTTTGCCGCAAGTTTATCGTTTAATCGAAGTTTTCTGACCCGGATATTCTGCAAGCCTACCGGTCTGAAAATACCGGGAAATGAATATTATTTTCTGTTTAGGCAACTTCTAAAAATTGCTTTGCAAGTGATTTGTGGAATTTTGCTAGAAAGATTTCTACTTTCTTTTGATTGAGCATAGCGGGCTATGCGATTGAAAAAGAAATAGAAAGATTTCGGCAAAAAACGCAAAGCACGCAAAA
>JAFZDP010000037.1 GCA_017561155.1 Bacteroidales bacterium
AGAAAGATTTCTACTTCCTTTTGATTGAGCATAGCGGGCTATGCGATTGAAAAAGAAATAGAAAGATTTCGGCAAAAAACGCAAAGCACGCAAAAGTTTCAAAGAACAGTCTTTTGTTTATCCGAAACGTGGAATTTTTAGAAGTTGCCTTTAACTATTTTATAAAAAAGTCAATATTTTAACACTGTCCGATTTAACATGGAGAATGGCGTATATTTCCATTTTTTCGTATCGATAGGCGTATATTCAAGCTACGAAGCATTAGAAAAATTATATTTTTAATTATTAGGATGTTGCATTTTTGTGGTGTTTCCTAAAAAGTGATTAGGGGAGGGAAAAATAGCCTTCTTTTCGCCAAAATATATTTCCCTCGCCACGACGATAGGGTTTCATCACGATGACGGTATACCATCATCACGACAGCGATATACTGTCATGGCGATGGAGATACTATTTTTACCCGATAAAAACCTGTCTTTTTCGAATATCATCGATTACCGGAACTCTTTGTGTTTAACATTTTGATTTTTCTTTTTAACATATTAAACACTGTTGTTATATATCAAAACTACTGATTTAAAATCAGAGTTTACACTATTAAAATTATTATTTTCGGCTGAAAATAAAGTTGGCAATAGGAGGGGAGATATGTGTGAATTGCAATACTTTTGCAGTATTGTTGCAATGCGTTTTTTGTACTACGTTTTGAATGAAATTTTTTATTTGCTTTCATTTAGCCAAACCAAAAATAATATTATCATTTTATGGTAGTTATATTGCTATATAACAAGCGAATGAAGTTTTCAAAAAAAAGATGTTGAAAAAATATTTTTCACTAAACAAAATAAAGTAGTTTTTATTCCGTAATTTTGCACACTGAATATTAGAAGTAGTAAATACGAACATCAATAAAATTAGCCCGTTATGGAAGAGATAGAATCGACACAAAAGAATAATTACGACGAAAGTGCCATTATCCATTTGGAAGATATGGAGCATTTGCGGCTTAGACCTACAATGTATATCGGAAAATTGGGAGATGGATCGTCGCATGACGATGGTATATATGTACTGATAAAAGAAGTAATAGACAATGCCATCGACGAGTTTACTATGGGCTATGGGAAGACTATAGAAGTAAATGTGGATTTTGCCGAAAAAAGAGTTCGAATCCGCGACTATGGTAGAGGCATTCCGTTTGGCAGTCTTGTAACGGCAGTGTCGAGGCTGAACACGGGGGGGAAATACGACAACAAGGTGTTTCAAAAATCCATCGGTCTTAACGGTGTGGGTACAAAGGCGGTAAATGCGTTGTCGTCGTACTTTAAAGTTCAGGCCATAAGAGACGGACAAACCAAGATAGCCGAATTTTCGGAAGGCAAATTGCAGTCGGAATCCGACATACTTCCATCTACCGAAGAGAATGGAACATTGGTAGAGTTTGTACCCGATGCTAAATGTTTCGGTTCGTACCACTTTATAAATAATTATATAGAGAAATCTATTTGGAACTATGCCTACCTTAACCATGGATTGACGTTGCGCTACAATGGTCAGCGATACTACTCGAAAAATGGTTTGGTAGACCTGCTTGAAAACAATATGGAAGGCGAACGTCTTTATCCTATCATTCATATACAGGAAGGGGATTTCGACGTAGCTTTTACCCATGTGGAAAACCAATATTCGAAAGAGGAGTACTACTCGTTTGTAAACGGCCAATACACTCCCGACGGAGGAACACACCAGGCTGCTTTTCGCGAGGCTATTGTGAAAACGGTTCGCGACTTTTACAAAAAGGAATACGACCCCAGCGATGTACGCCAAAATATATTGTGTGCGTTGAGTATACGAGTGCAAGACCCTGAGTTTAAGAATCAGACCAAAACCAACTTCAGTTCGATGTATATGGAGCCCAGTAGGGACGGAAAACCTAACAACAGCCCCACTGTGCGAAACTACATCAACGATATTATAAGTAGGAATTTGGACAACTACTTGCACATAAACAGCGAAACAGCCGAGGCTATGCAGGCCAAGATTATCCAGTCGGAAAAAGAACGCAAGGATATAGCCGGCATAAAAAAACTGACCAAAGAGGCAAACAAGAAGGCCAGCTTGAACAATAGGAAGTTGCGTGATTGTAGAGTTCATTACAACACCAACCACGAGCAACGTTTGGCTACCACATTGTTTATCACTGAGGGGGATTCGGCAAGTGGTTCTATCACAAAGTCGAGAGATGTGAACACACAAGCGGTATTCAGCCTGAGGGGTAAGCCATTCAACAGCTATAATAAAGAACTTGTTAAGGTGTTTAAAAATCAGGAGTACAACCTACTGCATAGTGCTTTGAACATCGATGATGGCTTGGAAAACTTACGATACAACAATATTGTTATTGCTACCGATGCCGATGTCGATGGTATGCACATCAGAATGCTGTTGCTTACATTCTTCTTGCAGTTTTACCCCGACTTGGTGAAAATGGGCCATGTGTATATATTGCAAACACCATTGTTCAGAGTGCGCAACAAGCAGAAAACTATTTATTGCTACACCGAAGAAGAACGTATTAACGCCATAAATACTATATCCAATGCCGAGATAACACGCTTTAAAGGGCTGGGAGAAATCTCGCCCGACGAGTTCAGAAACTTTATCGGCAAGGATATGCGACTAGACCCTGTGATACTAAACAAGGACTTTCCGTCGAGCGAAGTATTGCGTTTTTATATGGGTGCAAACACTGTAGAAAGACAGAAATTTGTGCTGTACAACTTGCGAGTAGATAATGAATAAAAATAAGTATTGAAAATCAATGCTATAAAAGAAAAATATATAAAAACTAATAAAAAACTTGTAGTATTCAAAGAATCTTACTAACATTGCAAAAAAATTATAAGGGATGAAGAGACACGAAAATCGCAAAAAGAAACTGATAATCAGTCATGAAAACTTATCAGACGAATTGAGAGAGTTATTCAAAGAAGCGTATCCAGACGGATACAACGATTATAAACAAAAAATAACCAAGCCCGACGGAACACCAATATTTGTGGTTCCTTTGGAAACTGAAGATACTTCTTATATGATAAAATTTGAGGTACGTATCGACTCCCATTTGGCAGAAGAGGAGTTGGAAAAAGAGTACTTCAGCGATGATCTTAAAGACGACGATGCAAAATATGAACCATCTATGGACGAAGATTCTGAAAAGAATAGCGAACATAAAGAGTTCAGCTTGAAACATGGTTCGTATGAGGATAATTTTGATATGAAAATGGATGATGAAGATGAGTTTGCCGACGATGAGGATGAATTTGACGATGATGAAGACGACGAAGAAGAGTTTGACGACGAAGAAATGGGCGATGGATTGTTGGGAGAATTTGACGAAGAGCCAAATTTTGATGACATAATGGATATTGAAGAGAACTTTATGAAAGATGGTGAAATGTTGCAGCCAATAGAAGTGGAAGAAACCAAAACTAAGAAAACTAAAGCTAAAGCAACAAAAGAACCTAAAGCTAAAACTACTAAGGCTAAAGCAGAGAAACCTAAAAAAGAAACTGCTAAAGCTAAAACAACTGCCAAAGCTGCTAAAGAACCAAAGACAAAGGCTACTGCAGCAAAACCAAGAGCAAAGAAAAAAGAATAGTGAATATAGGTATATATAATAAAAGGGAGTTTATAACAATAAACTCCCTTTTATTTCTTGGTTTTTACTACTCGTTTAAGGTTTAAACTATTCATAGCATTACTTTGCAAGCCGGAAATATTCTTGTGGGTAAAGTGTAGTATCTGGTCGTAATATAGGACCACTACGGGGGCTTCGTCCATTATAAGACGATTCATCTTTTTGTACATCTCCATACGGACGCTATCGTTTGTTACAGCTTTGGCTTCTACATATAGTTTATCAAAATCGTTGTTTTGATAGTGTGTGTAGTTCGGCCCGATGGGACAGAAGTTTTTCGAGTAGAATAGCGATAGGTAATTTTCGGCATCGGGGTAGTCTGCTATCCACGAACCTCTAAACCACGAACTTTTCGATTGTGCTATTTGTTCGCGTAGTGCTCCCGGTGGGTTTACATCCACGTCGATGTTTATTCCTATAATACTTAGTTGCTGTTGTATGTATTTGCATAAATCCAGATAGGTTGCAGTGGTGGCCAGTTTTATTGTAGGCAATCCGTTTCCATTAGGGTATCCTGCTTCGGTCAATAAGCTTAGGGCTTTTTGAGGGTCGTATTCGTAGCACACCATTGTAGAATCGAAACCGGGCAAACCTTTTGGGATAAATCCGTAGCAGCCGGGTATGCCGACATTGTTTCTCAAATATTTCATCATCTTTCTGCGGTCGAAGCCATAGTTGAGAGCTTGTCGTATTCTCTTGTCTTTGGTTGGGCTGTCTATGCTGTTGTCCATCAAGAAACCAAGATATTCTGTATTTAGGTATGGCTGACTGCTTATATTTATCCGGTCTTGGTATTTGCTGCGTAGCTGTCCGGTCTGTGTCAGCAGTTCGTCTTTATAGCTTGCATCAAGTGAGTTCATAAAGTCGAGATTGCCCTTTATAAATTCAAGGAATACCGTTTGCTTGTCTATAATGAAAGTAACGGCTACAGCATCGAGGTAGGGTAGGCGTGTCCCGTTTTCGTCGTACTCAAAGTAGTCGGGGTTCTTTCTCATCACAAGTTTGGCATTTTCTTTCCATAGCTGAAACTTGAATGGCCCTGTACCTATTGGGTGCTTTCTGAAATCTTGTCCGTAGTGTTCTACTACTTCGTGTGGTACTACATAGCAATATGGCATTCCTAATATACTAAGGAATGGCGAGAATGGTTGCTTTAGTTTTATTACGAAGGTAGTGTCGTTTGGAGCTGAAAAGGCCGGACTATTGTCTATATAGTCCACCTCGTTGAAAATCCATCGACCGGGAGAGGCTACCTTATCGTCTAGTATACGGTTGAAGCTATACACAAAGTCGGAGGCAATAACTTTTCGAGTATCACCATCAAAGCATTCGCTATGGTGGAAGTATACATCGTTTCGAAGATAAAAAGTGTACGTTTTGCCATCGGTACTTATATCCCACGAATGTGCTATACAAGGCTGTACATTAAGATTACTATCCAGTTGTATAAGTCCGTTGTATAATTGACTTGTAGCCCATATCATGGCCTGGTCTTTGGCGTAGGCCGGGTCTAGCGATGCTATTCCTGCCGATTCGTTGTATTTGAATATCATTTTGTCGGCATTTACATCTTCTGTACTGCACGACGATGCAAACACAGCTAGCAACACAATGGCGATATAGGTGTAGATTTTCTTCATGTAGCTATTAGTGTTTGATAAGTTCGTAAACCAGTTGATTGGCTTTTTCCAGTATTTCTTCTTCGCCGGCCACCTTCTTGTTTTCCATTACTATATTTCCATCACATATCACAGTGTCTACATTGCTTCCGTTGGCTGCGTACACCAGATTGGACGTAGTGTTGTTGTTTAAAGGTGTGAAGGCCGGTGTGTTGATATCCACCAAAAACATATCGGCAAGCATGCCGTCTGCTATTTTTCCGGCATTAAGTCCTAGAAGCTTAGCTCCGTTTTCTGTAGCCACTTTCAGTACTTCGTGAGCCGGTAGGGCTGTGGGTTCTAAGCGCCATCCCTTTTGTAGTAGGCTCATTATCTTCATAGCTTCTATCATGTCTAGGTTGTTCGACGACGAGCAACCGTCGGTACCCAATCCAACACATATTCCCTTTTCTGCCATTTCGTGGTATAGAAATCTGTGTCCCGAGGCTAGTTTAAGATTCGAATTCGGGTTGTGTACTACCTTGACATCGTTGTCGGCAAGCATTTGTATTTCTTCGTCGTCGAGCCAAAGACAGTGTGCAATGACAAGATTTGGTCTTAAAACTCCCAGCTTGTTGAGGTAGCGGATAGGGGATAGCCCAAAGTTTTTTATCGAGTTTTGGTATTCTATCTGTGTTTCGGCAAGGTGTGTGTGCATTATCAGGCTGTGCTCTTTGGCAAAATCCATTGCCCACTTGAACGACGCCCCCGATACAGTATATATAGCATGCGGAGCTATAGAGAATCTGATTCTGTCGCTATAGTCGCCGGCGAAGTTTTCTATCTTTATCTCGCTTTGTACTTTCTTAGCCCTTACAGGATCCAAGTTGTCGAACATCAGTTGGGGAAATACGCCTCTTATCCCCATCTCGTCGGTGGCTCTGGCTGCTTCCTTGTAGCGAAAATACATATCGTTGAAGGCAGTGGTACCTGTCTTTATCATTTCCAGACATGCCAACTTTGTTCCCCAATATACTATTTCGTCGGTAAGGTTGCGTTCGTTGGGCCATATTTTGGTGTTCAGCCATTTTTCCAATGGAAGGTCGTCGCCATAGCCTCTGAAGAAAGTCATGGCAGCATGGGTGTGTCCGTTCACCAAACCCGGAAATACAGCTTTGTTGGTGCCATTTATTATCTTGTCGGCGATAACAGCAATGTCTGTTGCAATGGTTTTTATGGTATTGCCTTCTATTAGTATGCTTGTACGTTTGTCGTTTAGAAGTACGTTCTTTATCAGTATACTCATCTTCTTGTTTCTTTAAATGTTATGTGTTTACCACGAATGGCCGTTGTTTTGCAGCCAGTCTTGTGCTCTTGTATTGCCCATCTTTGCTGCTGTTTTGTAGTACGATATCTGTTTGCGTTCGTTGTTTCTTGCACCAAATATTTCTGCCAATTGGCAGTACGAGTACGAATCGTTAGGGTCGGCGGCTACTGCCTTATGATAGGTTTTCAGTGCTTTCTCTTGTTCTCCTTTCAGCAGGTAAGTGTCGGCAAGATTGCGATACGACGAGGCGTATTTAGAATCCATCTTTATAGCCTTTTCGTACATCGATATAGCCTTTTCGTACATACCTTTTCTAGTATAGTTTATGCCTAGTTGGTTGTAGGCTTTGGTCGATGTGCTGTCTAGTTCCAATATCTTTTCGTAGCATTGTGCAGCCTTGTCGTATATCTTTTTTTCGCGGTAAGCAATACCCATGTTGTAGTATAACTTTATAGAGTTGGGGTCGATGGCTAAACCCTTTTTGCAAGTCGAAATGGCCGATTCGTAGTTCTTCTTTATCCTATACATTACAGCCAGATTGTAATATCCGTCGATGTCTTTTGGACTGAACTTTATGGCTTTCTGAAAGCAGGAATATGCTTCGCTGTCGTTGCCTTTGTAGAAGTATACAAATCCCATGCAGTTGTAGCCTCGTCCGTAGTTAGGATCTATGTCTAAAGCCTTTTTGCACCACGATATTGCGTTTACATGTTCTTTCTTTATACAATAGTAAACGCCTATGGTAGAGTAGGGAGAAGGCAATGAAGGGTTTAGCTCTATGGCTTTTTGTGCATGTGTATATGCCTCGTCGTAGTTTTCGTTTTCGGTGTGGATATATGCCAGACGTTCGTGTGCGTTGGCGTTGTTGGGGTTTATGTCTATAGCTGCCGAAAGGTATGGTATGGCTTGATTGTAAAGTTCCATATCGGTATATAGGCAGCCTAGTTCGTATTGTGCCACCTCCGACATGGGGTCTATTTCGATGGCCGAAGTATAATATTTTATGGCCAAATCGTTGAGCGATAAACTTACTGCATTCTGTGCTTTGGATATATAACCCTGTGCCGATGTGGTGTCTGTTTGGCAGTGTGCTGTTTGTGTCAGCAGGACTATGCCGGCTGCTATAGCAAAGTATGTAATTTTCTTCATCTGATGTATTTTTACTATATCTTTAATAAACTGTAACAAAAACGTAGAAATCGTCAATTTATTTTGTTAGCACTCTTATCATTGATTGCCGAGGGGCAGCAAAACTATTGGTAAAACAAATTATCCACAAAACTATAGGAAACAGTATTTACCTTTGTAGTTTTGTGGATAATATTTGCGTTGCTCAACAATCTATATTATTGGCAATTGTATATATTTATTTATAGTATGTCTTAAACTAATTCTCCAATAAGTGTTGCCGATGTACATTTAAGTACTTTCACTTTTACATATTCGCCCGGTTTGTGGCCGTTACCGTCAAAAACTATCACTTTGTTTTGGCTGTTGCGACCAAACAACTGTTCTTTGTTTCGTTTTGATGTACCTTCGATAAGTACTTCAAATGTTTTGCCCAAATCTTTTTGATAGCTTGTCAACGATAATTCGCCTTGCAATGCTATAATCTCTTCCAAACGGCGTGTTTTTTCTTCTTCGCTTACGTCGTCGGTAAGGCGTTTGTGTGCGTAGGTGTTGGGACGCATGCTGTATTTAAACATAAAAGCATAGTCGTAGCCTACTTGTTTGAACAGGCTTAATGTTTGTTCGTGGTCTTCCAATGTTTCTCCGCAGAAGCCTGCTATAACGTCGGTGGTGATGGCACAATCCGGCATATATCTGCGTATGGCAGCTATTCTGTCTAAGTACCATTCTACGGTATATTTTCTGTTCATAAGCTTAAGCATTCTGTTGCTTCCGCTTTGAACGGGAAGGTGTATACACTTGCAAATGTTATCGTAACTACTCATTACTTCAAGTAATTTGTCAGATAAATCTTTTGGGTGCGATGTAGAGTATCTTACTCGCAGTGTAGGATCTATCTCGGCCACTTGTTTCATTAGTTCAGGAAAGTCTACAATATTGCCATCGTCGTCGGTCCAGTGGTACGAGTTTACGTTTTGGCCCAACAAGGTTACTTCTTTGTATCCGTTTTCGAATAGTCGTTTAGCTTCGTTCACAATGGTTTTTGGGTCGCGGCTACGTTCTCTGCCTCTTGTATATGGCACTACACAGTAGGCACAAAAGTTTTCGCAACCTCTCATTATGCTTATAAAAGCAGATATTCCGTTGCTACCCAAGCGTACCGGATCTATCTCGGCATAGGTTTCTTCTTCCGATAGTAGAACGTTGGCGGCTTTAGCACCGGTTTCTACCTGTTTTAGCAGTTCGGGCAATGTGCGGTATGCGTCCGGGCCGGCTACCAAGTTCACATTGTCTTCTTCTTCCATTAGTTGCTCTTTTAGGCGTTCGGCCATACAGCCCAACACCCCAACTTTGAACCATGGTTTGTTACGACGTAGGGCTTTCAATTCTTTTAAGCGTTTGCGTATGCGTTGTTCGGCACCTTCGCGTATAGCACATGTGTTTATTAGGATACAATCGGCCTCGTTTATATCTGTTGTAATCAAGTAATTATTATCCGACAATATCGAGCCCACTATCTCGCTGTCCGAAAAGTTCATTTGACAGCCGTAGGTTTCGATAAATATTTTCTTCATATCAACTTGCTCCATAATGCACTGTTATATATATTGTTTCTAATTTGTATTTTGTTTCTTATTGTTTTATAAAGGTGAATGTGTTTGCTATTTGTCTGCCTCCGGAGTACATCTTTAGAAAATATACCCCCTCGGATAGGTGTGTTATGTTTATACGTAGCGTTTTGCCGGCTGTTGTTGTTGCGTTTGCTACGGTGTTGCCCGATGCACTTACTATTATGTAGCTATCTATGGCTTTGTGCGATGCAATCTCTACATAATCGGTGCAAGGGTTTGGAAACAGCATTGCAGTGGTTGTATCTGTTGGGGTAGGTGATTTTTCCATCTCTACCACTATGGTTTCGGTGTTGGGGTAGGCTACGGTTATGGCATCGGTTTGTTTAGTTACATATCCTTCGGCCGATATTGTTAGCGTATACTCTCCCTCGTCGATGGGACGGAAAAAGTGTCCTGTGCCGTTGGTGGTTACTTCCGAGTTTTCTCTGTCGTGGTTTGCTATTGCCACTATGGCGCCCTCTATGCGTTGTTTGGTATCTTTGTCAACCACTATGCCTCGTATGCAGCGTTGCATTTCTTCTATGTAGTTTATAAGGGCGTTGCATTGGGTGTTCCAATACTGTTGCAGCATATTGGAAGGCAGAGTCTTTCCCAGCGATACCTCAATGGTCATTTCTCGCACGCGTAGGGTGTGGTTCATATAGTCTTGTCGGCCGTTGCGTATCACATACCAGTCGCCACCGGCAGTATAGCCTTTGGTAAAATCGGTAGAGTAGGCTTCGCTGTCCACTTGGCGACAGGTATTGACGAAGCGTTTGCATACCTCAACCCACCAGTTGTGATCGGCATGTTTTTTGGTTGACGATCTATAGCTGTCCCATGGAAAATTCAGCACTTCGGCACCTCCATGCAGATTGGCAGCCATGGTGAAATGGTGCTTGATGGCATATTCAATCATTGCTTTATTTTCGGGTTGTAAACTTACTGACGATGTGTTACTAAAAGGATCGGGATAGTTTCTGTTTAGGTCTTTTCTGTTGGCGTTGTATCGTATCGATCCCGACACGCTATTGTCTCCGGAATAGTATGTGCCGTCGGGGTTGGATAGGGGATTTATGTATACTATCGAACTCGACAATATGTTTTGTATTTGAACGTCGTTTTCTACGCCGTTTACCAAGGTGTCGATAAGTCTGAGCATAAAGTAGTAGCCTGTCACTTCATCGCCATGCATGGTTGACGAGTAGAAAAATTTGGGAAGTGTAGTGTCGGCATTCAGCCGGGTAGAAAGCTGCATAGATAATATAAGCCTTCCTTTAACTGATGTACCTATAGTATCTAATTTACATATATTTGGATAGTTGTCGGCATAGTATTGCATTAGCTCCAAATACACATCGTAGGTAGGGTATTTGTCCCAGTCGAACATATCGGCCGTCGTGGTAGCCATATTGACGTATTTCTGTTCAGGTTTGCTGTATATGTGGTATGGGTAGGATAGAGCTGCAAAGGCTGTAAACTCTTCTTTGTTGGCGTATGCCGTAACAGTGTCGTTGTGCAAGCGGTCGATAGAAATGATTTCGGACAATTGGTTTACCTTGTCTTTGTCTGGCTCGACAAATTTGAATATCACCTCTGTCTTGTTGGTAAAAATACTATCTATGTCGGCTGTAGTTTGGCTTTTCAAACATGGCGGTACGGCACAGGAGAGGCAGAGTAGAAATAGTGTTTTTACTGTCGATTTCATTGCACAAAGTGTATTACATTATCCGGTTTGGGCGTTTCGAGATGTTTTTTTTAAGCAAAAGTGAAACAATAGTTTGCAACAAAGTTCCATAGTGTAGCAGTGCCTATGGCACATAGTTTGCTAAAGTAGAAGTTGATCTTAAACTTTTCGTTGAGTATCCAAAGTACAAGGGTGTTTATGCCAAGACCTATTATCGACACACCGAAAAACTCTGCAAATTCTACACCAATCTTATCGTTGACGCTTTGGAAGGTCCATATTCTGTTTAATATATAGTTGTTGGTGGCTGCTATACAAAAACCTATGGCATTGGAAAGCAGTTTGTGTATCTTTAGTTTTTCTTTGCATAGGTATGTAACAACAAAATCGATGATGAGGCCACTGAAGCCCACAACACCGAATTTTATAAACTTAAGCAGAACGCCTTTTGTAAAAAAGTCCATGATACCTAGTAACGTAATCTTCTTCTCTTGTGTACTTTCTTTATGTATTTCACCTCACCGGGTTCGTTTACTTGCAAGTCCCAAATCTTCTCGGTGTCAAGGTTGATTTTCAAACGGAAGTAGTGGCTGCAACCACCTTCTACATCGGTGATTTCGCTCTCTAACTTTTCGTCAAGTTTGCTGTCCCATACAAAGTTTATATACAATATCTTTGCACCATACACATCGGTAAATCCCACATACTGACGTTTGTATTTCTTTAAATTTTCGTCGATAAGAGGACACGATTCTTGGTTTTCGTGGTTGCGATTTATATAGGCTATCTTTCTTTTTATAAGTTTTTCGGCCTTGTCTACATCGCTATGACTGGGGGTGTATCTGCTTTCTTGGTTTTCTACAGTGAAATCTACATAGAAATCTTTGCTAAACAAATAACCTTCATACTCGCTGGTTTGTATGTGTGTACAAGTCCAAAGATAACGTGTTTGTTGTTGGTTTTGAGCATTTGCCATAATTGCTGCACTTATGGCCAGCACTAGTAATAATATCTTTCTCATCTTAATAGTTTTCTATTGTTTCGATAAAATGTTTTCTACAGACGTAGAAACGCAACGATTGTGTATATATTGTATATAGAGTAAAAAAAATAGTAAACAGCAATTAGTAACGGGCTTCGCGTGGGCTTCGCTATCGCTTCGCAGTCGAAAGGGTATAGAGGGTATAGAGAGTATAGAAAGTATAGAGAGCTTCACAATCGCTTCGCAGACTAAGGGCAAAAGACAAAAGGCAAAGGGCAAAAGTCTAAAAGGTAGAGAGGGTATAGAAGGTATAGAGTGCCTCCTTAAACCTTAAGCATTAAACCTTAAACTGATTGGCTGTGAGCTACGAGCTTTGAGCCTTGAGCCGGCTTCGCTTGATGCTTCGCAGACTACGAGACTGCAAGACTACAAGACTACGAGTGGCTGACGCCTTGGGGTTCGCTGTCGAAAGGGTATAGAGAGTCTAGAAGGTATAGAGAGTCTAGAAGGTATAGAGAGTCTCCTTAAACCTTAAGCATTAAACCTTAAACTGATTGGCTGTGAGCTACGAGCTTTGAGCCTTGAGCCGGCTTCGCT
>JAFZDP010000038.1 GCA_017561155.1 Bacteroidales bacterium
AAAGATTTCTACTTTCTTTTGATTGAGCATAGCGGGCTATGCGATTGAAAAAGAAATAGAAAGATTTCGGCAAAAAACGCAAAGCATGCAAAAGTTTCAAAGAACAGTCTTTTGTTTATCCGAAACGTGGAATTTTTAGTAGTTGCCTTTACTAATAATTCTAGTAATAAAACCCTCTATTTGTTTTGCATAGTTTCTGTTAATCATAAATTGGTCAACGATTTGCGAGAAATCTGTTTCGATACGTTTTCTTGCTTTTGCATAAGGTATAAATATTGGTTTCCTGTTCTTTTGGTTGTATCTGTATGGTATTTCTAATTTTATATCTGCAGTTTCAAATAAATCTAATTGCATAGATGCACTAATGTAACCTCTATCTCCAATTATAGTACAATCGAGATAATCATATTTTATATTCTTTATATAATTGATATCATGTGTACTAGCTTTGCTAAAATCGAAATTAGGCTTGGAATCAATACAAAAGTAAGATTCTGTACTATCAATTTCGTAGAACGTGAAATCTTAGAATTTAGCAATGGCCGGCTTGTAAATTTGATATAACAGAACATAATAACATAAGTAGCCAAATAAAAAGGGATACAAAAAAAACACATATAACAATGTTATATCCTCGTCTCATATCATGGTATGTTTTTACCTCCTCGTCGGGTAATTCGCCTTTTCTTTCTAAATCTTTCAAGTCTTTCAAAAGCAAATACAAGTTGTATCGAGTTAAAGTTCCCGAACCCTTTTCATATTTACGAAACAAGTGAAATCCCCTTGTTAGTGTTACAAAAAAAAATATCAGTGCAAGGTTTACAGAAACCGTAAACAGTAATCCAAATATTCTAATCATATCGTTATTATTTAATTAGTTGCTAAAAAGTAATCAGATCTTGCTATTTATATTATTAATCAACCCGTTGCTTGAATTAAATTGTTTATATTTTCTTTAAATAAAAGGTGTGTATATCAATTATTTTTTTTATATTTTTGTAGTGAAAATCAATTAAATACCTGTAATTGATATGAAGCACAGCGTTTTTACAAAATACGGAAAAATTCTTGATATATACAAGTGATTTTTAGAAACTGATAACAGTTTCCTATATATTTGTGGGTTATATTTGTGCTTGTTTGGTACATTTATAATACTTTAATTACATTGTGGGTATTCGAAATTATCATTAGCAAGTATCACATTGATGGTTAGGGCTAATATTTTATGATTTATTTTTTCTCTTTGTTTGGTTATTAGTGTTATACATGTCAAGTCGTTTATTTCTGTCAATTTTTCATCACCACAATAGTCGTAACCAATTACTACAAAACTTAATTCTTCAGCGAAATTGATAGATTCCATTTTGCAAAATGATATTTGCCGGTTCTCTTGATTTATCTTGTAAATGTAGCAATATTCGCCACAATAAATTTTAATGAGATCGAAATATGAGAAAAAACTTTGTTCTTCTACTACCAATACCGAATCGTACTCGTTGAGCAATATTGGTAAAACACTATTCATCAAATTATTTCTGGGGGCAATACACCTTTCTATAAAGTAAGTATCTCCGTTACACAATGTCATGTCTCTTCTATAATAGAGAACAGAATCCGATAAGTCTTGCATTATTGTACTCTCTATTCTGTTATAGGTAGTAGTTTCCCATTCAGAAAGAAATATTTTCATATTAATTGACTCATTTGAGTTTTTCGAACTGATATTATCCTTACATGAAAATAATGTAGTTATAATGGCTAAAAACATACATATTTCTAATTTTGTTTTCATGATATAATTATCTGTTGCTTGAATTAAATTGTTTATATTTTCTTTAAATAAAAGGTGTGTATATCAATTGTTTTTTTGTGTTTTTATAGTGAAAATCAATCAAATACCTGTAATTGATATGAAGCACAGCGTTTTTACAAAATACGGAAAAATTCTTGATATATACAAGTAATGTTGTAATTAATTTAAGCATTTGATCGGCTGTCGTATGACCATTTACCGTAGTCTGTAGACCGTTGTTCTCAAAAGGTATAGAAAGTATAGAAAGTATAGAAAGTCTGTGAGCTACGAGCCATGAGCTTTGAGCCGGCTTCGCTTACGCTTCGCAGACTACGAGTCTACAAGTCCACAAGACTACGAGTGGCTGCCGCAGTACTAGTTGTCTCGTTGACTAGTTGTCTTGTTGTCTGGCGTAGCAACGCAAAGCCTATCCGTCTGCTGTCCACCTTAAGCCTTAATCATTAAACCTTAAACTGATTGGCTGTGAGCTACGAGCCATGAGCTTTGAGCCGGCTTCGTCCTATCCGTAATTCCATAATTCCGGCTACTGCCCTCCCTTTTGTCTTACGACTTTCGTCTTTTTACAGCGAAGCTCAATTTCCATAATTCCTTATTTCCGGCTACCGCCCCGACTGTAGTCTGTAGTCCGTTGTCTTATAAAAAAACATGTCAAAGAACACTGCTATCTGAAAGTGGACAGCTGCACTATATGGAATGTTTGAAAAATGAAACTTTATCCCGGATCGAAGGCTGTTGTGGATGGTATGGCAAAAGACTCGGCTACAAAAAGCAAGGGTAAGATACCGAATACTACACCAAAGCCAACGGCTGATAAAGGCCAATAAAGCTTGGTTGTAAACAAAGCTACTGACAAGCACAGTGTTATAAATATTGTGAGCATTGTTTTCATAGCTCAATAGTATGTTTTTGATTGTTCCCCAGTCAATTACACTATGTGGTAATTGTTGAAATGATATTGCAAAAATACGAAATTTTAGGGATATACACAAGCAAAAAATAAAACATTTTTTATTCAAAAGTAAGCAATGGAGAACTGTAATTTCGGAAACATGTGAAGTGGTGATGGGAGTAAACGATAACAATAAACCCATGGACCGACAGCATCGAGGTAGGAGAATTTGACCTTACCATTCCGACGATAACCGGAGATAGCAACACTACCGACTTTGAAGGATAAAACAAGAAATATGATGAGTTTTGTAGATTACAGAACTTATTTTTTTTATTTACATACTGAAAATCAATGTGTAGGCATAAAGTTCAAAAATTCACATTATATTATTACATTATTACATTATTACATTACAAAAAGAGTGCACATAATATGCAAAAAATCAATATTTATGCTAACTAATTGA
>JAFZDP010000039.1 GCA_017561155.1 Bacteroidales bacterium
TACATATTTATTTTGATATAACATACATTTGTTCCGACTTTTCCATGAAATATTTTTCCTCCCGACGTCGTGAGATTTTCCTCGCGTGGATTTTTGTGCTACATCGGGACGTTGTTATCTCGGTATCGGGAGGAAATTTTGCCCCCACATACCACCCCGAAATTGATGGTATACCGTCACGCTCGCAAAACCCTACTGCCCAGAGATTGACGGTAGGGTGTTATTTTAAGGAAGTTGTCTTTAGTGATTAAGGAGGGAGGCTACGCCTGAATTATGGAAATTGGGTTAAGGGTTAAAGATTAATGTTTAAGGTAGCTTTGCATCCGTGAAAATACGAAAGATACGCGGAGTAGCCAATAACCAACAGCTAAACAGTTAATAGTTCGGTTTAAGGTTTAATGATTAAGGCTTAAGGAACTCTCTATACTCTCTATACCATTTCGACTGCGAAGCGGTAGCGAAGCCCACTCTCTATACCCTTTTGCCTTTTGCCCTTAGCCTTTCGACAGCGAATCCCACAGCCCTTTTTTACCTTCGATAAATATTACTTGCAAAAAATAATTTTTGAGAGGTAGTTTTCAATAAAACAGCAAATGTTTCGTTACCTTGAATAATAGCAAATTTTAAATATAATTTTTTTTGAATATGAACAAAAACATAGCAGTTGTAATGGGAGGCTACTCCGGCGAGCATGACATCTCGATAGGTAGCGGCACTGAGGTTTACAAAGCCTTGAACAAGGAAAAATACAATGTATATCGCATAATAATAGACCGCAACGATTGGTATCATCTATCGGACAACAACGAGAAAACATCGGTAGACAAGAACGATTTTTCTATTATCCTAAACGGAGAGAAGATAAATTTTGATTTGGCTTTCGTTATAGTGCATGGCGACCCCGGCGAAAACGGCCGTTTGCAAGGCTACTTCGACATGATAGGACTGCCCTACAACACATGCGGATTCTACACCTCGGCACTAACATTCAACAAGTCGTACTGCAATGCTGTGGTTCGCAATTTTGGTGTCGTAAACTTGGCAAAATCGAAGGGTATATATGGTCATAGAAACATCGACGTAGACGAGATAATGTCGGAATTGGAACTACCGGTATTTGTAAAGCCTGCTTCGGGAGGCTCCAGCGTGGGTATGAGCAAGGTGAAGACCAGAGAAGAACTGATGCCTGCCATAGAAAAAGCATTGAAAGAAGACTGCGATGTTTTGATAGAAGAATTTATAAAAGGTAGAGAATTTGGCTGTGGAGTGTTCCAAACCAAAACAGAAAAACTAATATTCCCCATAACCGAGATAATACCCATAGGACGAGAATATTTCGACTACGAAGCAAAATATCAAGGTTTTTCGAACGAGGTGACACCTGCCGAGGTAGACCCCAAAATAGCCAAAGAGATACAAGACACAGCCGGCAAGCTGTACGACCTGCTTAACTGCAAAGGCATGGTACGTTTCGACTTTATATACAACGAAGAGAAAGAGAAACTTTACTTTTTGGAAGTAAATACTATACCGGGACAATCCAGAGAAAGCATTGTCCCAAAACAAGCTCGTGCCATGGGTATAAGCACCGACAAGCTTTACGACATGCTTGTGGAAACATTTTTGTAGAACAGCCTCCAATAATACAAACTATAATAGCAAAAAAGAAGAAGCAGTACACGACCCTGTGTTTGGTACTGCTTCTTCTTTTTTTTTGTTCCTTTTCGACAACTTATCTTGATGCCGTAAAAGCAACGATACTATATACTGTGGGTATTATTTAATTCCAAAATGGTATCCCAACATAAATGTAATAGTTTGCTGAGTGCCCGAGAACGAGTTGCGTTCGGGGTATAGAGCGTCGGCTTCGAAAGCAGGTACTATGAATCCCGAATCGAACATAATATCGAACGTCAAATCGCGAAAACGATATCCCAAACCTATCACCAGGCTGACATCCAATTTTTCCCAAGGGCCAAACATATCGTACTCGGTTCTACTATTTCTGTCGGGGCCCCAAATGCCTACATAGTCGGGGCTTATTATGGTACGCTGACATTTTCCGAACATACCCACATTGGCAGCAGGACCTATAGAAAACGACACGAAATGTTCGTCCTGAATAGGCAAGCGATATGTGTAGACCAACAACAAAGGTATTTGCAAATACCAAGGATGGTATATCTCTTCCAAACTGGATATGAGGTCTTCTTTAACCATTTTTCCACCGCGACGAGCCAAAAACAAACCCGATTGCAATTCCATTTCGGGCAATGCACCAATAGAAAATGCATAATTGACATATCCTCCCAGGTTGTAGCCCAAGGTAGAATGAGTTAATAAATCGTCGGAAATACTGGCAGTACCCAATCCGACACGACCTCCGACAGCAGAAATTTGTGCATTGGCCGAGAAGCCAAAAAACAATATTCCGATGCAAGTAACAATTATCTTCTTTATCGACATAGTTTTATATTTTTACTCTTGTTATCAACACTTTACCGGGCAAAACAGTGCATTCTTTGCACAAAACAACACATATTTTGCCCTACAAAAGCGATTACAAAATTACACATTTTCTTACAATTTGTAGCATTTTATGTTGTTTTTTTTATCATTATTCGCAACATTCTGTTTTACAATGCTCAACGTATGCAGACTTTCTACTACAAATTTTCTTCGATATAGTTTGTCATCAAAGTATAAAGATGCCAACGAGTGTTTCCGCCATATATACTATGGTTTTTGTTTGGATACATTTGCATATCGAATTGTTTTCCTGCTTTTTGCAAAGCCGAAATCATATCCAACGCATTTTGATAATGCACGTTGTCGTCGCCTGTACCATGCACTATAAGGTAGTTGCCCTTCAATTGGTCGGCAAAGTTGATAGGCGAATTTTGGTCGTAGCCCGACGCATTTTCTTGCGGACGACGTAGGAAGCGCTCGGTATATATAGTGTTGTAGTAACGCCAAGTGGTAACAGGAGCTACAGCTATAGCTGTTTTGAACACATCGTTACCTTTCAATATTGCCAACGAAGAAAGGTATCCACCAAAGCTCCAACCAAATATTCCTATTCTGTTTTCGTCGACCCATTTTTGTTTTCCAAAATATTTTGCCGCTTCTATAACGTCGATGCATTCGTATTTGCCCAACTCTTTGTATGTAACCTTTTTGAATTCGGCGCCACGTCCGCCTGTACCTCTTCCGTCGACACAAACAACTATATATCCCTTTTGTGCCAACATTCTGTGCCAATAGTAGTCGCTGCCACCATAGCGATTGGTAACCTGTTGGCTACCCGGACCACCATAAACATAGAAGAACAAAGGATAGGCTTTTGTGCTATCGAACGATGCCGGTTTCACTATATAGTAGTTCAAATCTACACCTTCGGATGTGGTGAATGTTCCAAATGTTTTAACCTCGTTGCCATATTGTTTCATTTTTGCAGCAAGGTCGGCATTGTCTTGTAGCACTACAAGCTGTTTGCCCTTGGCATTGTGTATAGTATATACAGGAGGGGTGTTGGCATCGGTAAAGTTGGAGATGTAGTAGCGACATCCTTCGCCAAACGATGCCGAGTAGGTTCCTAACTGTCCGGACAGCTTTGTTTTCTTTTTGCCATCAAAGTTTATAACATACAAATCGGTATTTATAGGCGAGCTTTCTTTCGATGTGTAATATATTTTTTTACCTTTCTCGTCGACACCGTTCACCTTTACAACGTCGTAGTTGCCGGTAGTGATTTGTTTTACCAATTCGCCGGCAAGGCTATACATGTATATATGGTTGTAGCCATCTTGTTCGCTAGTGATAAGGAAATGCTTTCCATCTTTCAAAAACATCCACACTTCGGGAACATCGATATAGGCTTTGTCTTGTTCGGTGTGTATTGTAGATATTTGGGCAGTGGCTGCATCGGCCAAAAGGATCTCCATCTTGTTTTGCCAACGGTTCATACGCATTATAGCCAAAGTGTTGGCATTGGCAGTCCATTGTATGCGTGGTATGTATTGGTCGTTTTGGCTACCTACGTCCAATTTTGTAGTTTTTTGTGTAGGCAAATCGTATATCAGCACATCTACCACAGAGTTGGTTTCGCCGGCTTTGGGATATTTAAACTTGTAATCGTCGGGATACAAACCACCCCACATTTGCATATTGTATTCTTTTACTTTGCTTTCGTCGAAACGGTAGTAGGCTATTTTTTTGCTGTCGGGCGACCAATAAAATCCTTGTATTATTCCAAACTCTTCTTCGTATACCCAATCCATAGTACCATTGATTATGCTATTCATTTTGCCATCGAAAGTAATTTGTTTTTCTTCTTTGGTTTGCAAATCAAGGATATAGATATTATTATCGCGAACAAAAGCCACCATTTTGCCATCGGGCGAAAAGGTAGTAAGACGTTGTTTGCCGTTTTGAGAAATAAGTTCGAATGTCTTGTTCTCGATATTATACACATAGTAGTTAGACTCTCCCGAATGACGATATATAGGTTCGAACTCGCAACTCAACAATATTTGTTTTTCGTCGTTGTCGAAAGCATACGATTCCATAATAGGCATCATCTTCGATTTCAATTTCATTATCGGAGTGTTGAATAGGCACACATCTTCGACCTTTTGACCTGTTTTGTAGGCATATTTTTCAATACCTGTTCGGGTCAGGATACAATAGTGTTCTCCATCTTTCATCGAACGAATTTCGGAAATACCCTTTGCCGAAAATGTTCCTTTCAACCAAATATCTTCCAATGTGATATTTTGTTGAGCTACACCCGATAGGCAACCGAACAACACAGTTGCCAAAATGCACAAAATAGTTTTCTTCATTTGTATTTACTTTTTTTCGTTATTAATTCATAGCATCAATAATAAACTTGTTGAGAGGGTAGGTAGCCCTGAAACCACTCAACACATAATCTCTAAATCCCGACGATGTTGCCGTATCGTTGTCGAAATTATGCATCGAAGCATAATGCTTGTTTTTCAAAAAATCGGCATATTCAAAGTCTTTTGGAAATCCTTTTGGCAGCTGCTTAAGAGTGTCTATCTGCCACAGTCCATCGAAATAGTGTCGGTAGTGCTCGTTGTTCAATATATCTCTGAACACATCGACGTTGTAGAATATCTCTTTTCGTATGGCGGCAAGCACATTGGGTTGAGGCATATATATACCTCCCCCCAACGACGAATTGTCGTTTTGTATATGCAGATAGTAGCCGGGTCGGCCATGCTGTTTGACACCGCCTGTTGCGATATAAACAGCCAAATGAGTTTTGAACGGAGTTTTGTCGGCCGAGAAACGCAAATCGCGGTATATCCTATACATACACTTATCGGCACTCTGAATGCCTATAGTGCTATCCATCTTGTATAAGTCGGGCATAATGCCATCTACAAACTCCAAAAAATCGGCTCGGACAGCCTCCCATCTCTCTTTGTTGTTTGCAAACCATTCGCGACTATTGTTTTGCGATAGGTCGTTCAAAAACTCAAACACAAAAGGCGATACCTTATCTTTCATTTTTTGTCAGAAATATACTTTTGTTTACTGTTCTACATTGCCGGCCACTTCGGCTTTTCTCTTTTTCTCGGCAATTATCTGGTCTATAATAAGCATTGCCACACCTACTGTTATTGCACTATCGGCAATATTGAATATGGCGTTGAAAAAGGTAAAATTCTTACCTCCCACCAACGGCATCCACTCGGGCAGCACCATATCGATGATAGGGAAATAGAACATATCCACTACCCTGCCGTGCATAAATGAGGCATATCCACCACTTTGAGGCATAAACTCTGCCACCTGGTAGAAACTCTCGTTGAACAGCACACCATAAAAACAACTATCGATAATGTTGCCAACAGCACCGGCATATATCAACGCAACACTTAAAATAGTGATGGTACGAGCCTTGTTGTTGGCCATATACATCAATCCGAATACCATTGCTATCGACGCTAAAATCCTAAACGAAGTAAGGACTAACTTTCCGCCGTCGCCTCCAAAAGCCATACCGAAAGCCATACCCTCGTTCTCGACAAAATATATCTGAAACCAATTGCCAAATATAGGAATACTATCGCCTATTTGCATGTGTGTTTTTACCCATATTTTTAATATTTGGTCGGCCAACACTATCAAGAAAATCACTATGCAAGGCATTATCAACCTTCCCTTCGATTCTTCTTTTGGCATAAAATCCGATATATTAAAACCTTTCTTTTTTTCGTCTGTCATTTATAATACATTTATAGTTACCAATCTATGAGTGAAGATACAAATATTGTCTTCCCTTTTACAAAACTACAAAGATACAAAAAATTTCTGAATAATAGGCATTTGTATTTTTCTACGCTATAATATCGAAGAAAAAAGCATTGCACCCATCGTAGTTTTGCACAGCCCGGGCAAAAGATACCCAATGCCTTAGTTTTTGATTGCAAGGCGTTCCCAAATGCAGTTTGGTATCATTCGCCAAGCGCCCACCAGCAATCTGTATCGCCAATCTATCACCTTTACCCTTTTAGTTCTGCATACGGCATTGTAGGCTTTTTTGGCCACATACTCTTTTTGCATAAGCATAGGATAGTGGTGCGAATCGTTAAGCAAGTCGGTAGCCACAAAGCCCGGACGTATGTCGGTAAACTTGATATTTTTTTTGCGGATGGCTGCCAACTGTGCCAGGCATTGCAGATAGTGGTTTTGGTATCTTTTGGTAGCAGAATATGCCGGCGAAACGCCAAGTCCCTTGGTTCCTGCTATCGATGTTATGGCAGCTATATGTCCTTTTCCCCTGTCGGCAAAATAGTTGAACGCAAATGTTACCATCCGTGTGAAGCCCTTACAGTTGGTTTCGACAGTGTTTAACTCTTTGTCATAGTCGAGCACGGTATTTTGGTAGCCTATGCCCGAAACATGAAAGTATATATCCATACCACCCATAGCAGCAATAAGTTGTTGCAAATTTTCGGTAGCATCGGCAGCATTAATATCCAATTGGTGCACATATACATTTTCGGGATTCATACGTTTCAAGTCGTCTAAAAGCTCGACACGCCTACCCATAACACCGACTTTCCAACCGTTGGCAATATAGAGTTTTGCAATCTCGCAACCTATCCCGGAGGTTGCTCCGGATATTATTATTCTTTTTGTTTCCATTTTTTACAAACTATTATTTCAAAATCAATATCGATATATTATCTTGTAAACAAAAGTATTACCACATTTTTAGCACGATGCAGACAGTATTTGTTTGCATTGCAAATATACTTGAAATAATTGAATTACAAACACTAATACAGAAAATAATATATACTACAGCACACAACAGGGGTAAATTTGCCGGTTTTTTGTATTTATTTATGCTATTTTGCACTATTTTAGGGGGTGTATAAGTAAAAAAATGAAAATTTTTATATACTGATTACCACAATATTAAAAGAAAAATAAAACGAAAAATAAAAAAAATATTTGTCATTTCGCAAAAAAGTCGTACCTTTGCACTCGCAAAACAGCAATGGCGTCGTAGCTCAGTTGGTAGAGCAGAGGACTGAAAATCCTTGTGTCACTGGTTCAAATCCAGTCGATGCCACAAAAAGAGAAAAGCATACAAACATTTGTATGCTTTTTTTGTATATATACATTTATAAAAAACAATATTACAAACTATGAGCTTAGAAACACAAATAAACAGCGACATCAAGACCGCAATGCTAAACAAAGACAAAAGTAGTTTGGAAGCATTGAGAGCAATAAAATCGGCTATCCTATTAGAAAAGACAAGCAAAACAGCCACCAATGGCGACATTGCCGAAGCTGCAGAGATAGCACTACTACAAAAACTTGTAAAACAACGCAAAGAAGCTGCAGAGATTTATAAAAATCAAAACCGCGAAGATTTGTACGAAGCAGAGATGCTACAAGCCGGAATTATTGAAAAATACCTTCCAAAACAAATGTCGAGAGAAGAGATAGAAGCCGAAGTAAAAAACATAATAGCACAAGTAGGTGCTACATCGGCAAAAGACATGGGCAAAGTGATGGGCGCTGCCACAAAATTCTTTGCCGGAAGAGCCGACAACAAAATTGTATCGGAAATAGTGAAAGGCTTATTGGCTTAACAACAAACTATAAAACAAAATAGTAACATACCCCCCAACACTCGATTGGATTTGCAATATGGTGTTGGGGGAATTTTTGTATCGCACCATAAAAAAACGACTTGTATATGAAAATAAATTTGTAATTTTGCAACACAAAACATTGATACATCAAGACAATAAAAATCATCTTATCATGAAGAAACTTTGGATTGGAATTGGTATTTTGACAGCCGGTGTAACATTATTCATAATGCCGATTATAATAGCTGCCAACACAAACGCTGCACTAAAAGATGGGAATTTTAGATATATACCCGGCACAGTTTTTTTTATAACAACGATTACACTATAGATTGCGACAGCTTGCAGATAACCCAACCCATAAAAAAAGGGGTAGCCTTTGCAAAGATGTTAGACAGTCCGTTCGACTTTGATGGAATAAAACGGACAATGCCGTTGCCGGAAGAGTTTGATACCTCTATGGTTTTATTTTGGGACGACAAGGAAAGCGAGCTCTGCGAAGGACAAATTGTAAAACGCAGCGAAGGGAAATGCCTAAAAGCAGTGGGAACCTACAAATATAAAACAGGATTTTTCACCACTATCAGCATACCAATAGCAGCCTTTGTAGACGAATAAATTACAACAAACAGCACTATATGATAACTATTGCCATAATACTATTACTGATAGGAGTTATAAGAAAATGGATAAAGAATAGGTCGAAAAAATAAGCGGAAACTGCCTTGTTTTGCAATTTCCGCCATATTTGATTTATATTCTTTCTATTCGAATATGTTCCTATTAGTTGTCGCGTTTGGTTTCTTTTAAGATAACATCGTGAGCCCCACCTTCGATAATACTTGTAGATGATACCAAAGTTATTTTTGCAACATCCTTAAGTTCTTCTATCGACGAAGCACCGCAACTACACATAGTAGATTTCATCTTACCTAAAGTAACGTCAAGGTTATCTTTAAGTTTTCCTGCATACGGAACGTAGCTATCTACACCTTCTTCGAATTTCATAGCAGCTTTTCCGCCCATATCGTAACGTTGCCAATTTCTTGCACGATTAGAACCTTCGCCCCAGTATTCCTTAACATAGTTTCCGTTTACCATAAGTTTCTTTGTAGGGCTTTCATCGAAACGAGCAAAGTAGCGACCCATCATGATGAAATCGGCACCCATAGCCAATGCCAACACCATGTGATAATCTTGAACTATACCACCATCTGAACAGATAGGAATATAAACACCTGTTTTTTGGTAATATTCATCGCGAGCTTTTGCCACTTCAATGATAGCAGTAGCTTGTCCACGACCTATACCTTTTTGTTCGCGAGTGATACAGATAGAACCGCCACCAATACCCACTTTGATAAAATCGGCACCCGATTCGGCCAAGTAATTGAAACCATCTCTGTCTACGATATTTCCGGCACCAATCTTAACGCTGTCTCCATATCGTTCTCTTACAAACTTGATAGTATCGCGTTGCCATTCAGAAAAACCATCAGACGAATCGATACACAATACATCGACACCGGCTTCTATCAACTTTGGTATTCTTTCTTCGTAGTCTCTTGTATTGATACCGGCACCTACCAACAAACGTTTTTCGTCGTCAAGCAGTTCTTCGGGATTGTTTTTATGATTGTCGTAATCTTTGCGGAAAACGAAATATTTCAAACATTGATTTTCATCGATAATAGGTAGAGCATTTATTTTGTTTGCCCAAATTATATCGTTGGCTTCGTCAAGGCCCAAACCATCTTTTCCTACCACAAGTTTAGAAAAGGGAGTCATGAAATCCTTGATTTTTTTGTCTAACGAATCGCGGCTTGGACGATAGTCGCGGCTGGTAACCATACCCAACAATTTTCCGTTCGACGAACCATCGTGGGTAATACCTATTGTAGAAAAACCTGTTTTTTCTTTTAGTTCTATAACATCGGCAAGTGTATGTTCAGGAGTAAGGTTAGCATCGCTAACTACAAAACCAGCCTTATATTTTTTCACTTTTCTAACCATCTCGGCTTGGTTTTCGATAGTTTGCGAACCGTAGATGAACGACAAACCTCCGTTTTTTGCCAAAGCAATTGCCATATTAGAGTCGGATACCGACTGCATAATTGCAGACACGAAAGGAATGTTCAACGTAATGGGCGACTTTTCGCCTTTTGAAAAACGCACCAATGGAGTTTTTAAACTTGTTTTGTCGGGACTTGAATCGCGTTTAGTCAAGCCGGGAATCAACAAGTATTCATTAAATGTTCTCGAAATATCTTCTATTATTTGTGCCATAAAACTAGTTTTTTTCCAATCTATTTTTCTTTTTATAAACAAACAACCTATATCTCAACAAGTTATACAATACACCTATTTTAATATAGTTTTGCAAATATACATATTTTATTTTGCTTTTCAGTACTTTATAACCAACTTTTTTTATCCTTTTTTTAATCTTGATGCCACATTATTTCCAAAATCAACAAAAGTTTAGTACTTTTGTATTCTCAAATTGTTATGTATTGTAAAAATTATAAATAGATATTCAATGACTTACACAGACAAAGAACAAAAATTTAAACGCTATACCGTTACGTCGGCACTACCATACGCTAATGGTCCTGTCCATATAGGACACTTGGCCGGTGTATATGTTCCTGCCGACATCTATGTGCGTTATCTAAGATCGATAGGAGAAGACGTAATATTTATAGGCGGTTCGGACGAACATGGTGTTCCTATCACCATCAAAGCTCGCAAAGAAGGCGTTACCCCTCAGGACATTGTGGACCGCTACCACGAAATAATTAAAAAATCATTCGCAGAATTAGGCATTTCGTTCGATATTTACTCAAGAACATCGAGTGCCGAACACCACAAAACGGCTTCAGAGTACTTTGAAAAACTATACAACGAAGGAAAATTTGTTGAAAAACTATCGATGCAATACTACGACGAGGAAGCCGGTCAGTTTTTGGCCGACAGATATATAACAGGTACCTGTCCTCGTTGTGGCAACGAACATGCATACGGTGACCAATGCGAAGCATGTGGCACATCGCTAAACGCCACCGACCTGATAAACCCAAAATCGACTCTTAGCGGTGCGCAACCTGTATTGAAAGAAACCAAGCACTGGTTTCTTCCTCTAGACAAAGACGAAGAATGGTTACGCCAATGGATTTTGGAAAGCCACAAAGGCGATTGGAAAACTAACGTATACGGACAATGCAAATCGTGGATTGACGCAGGATTGCAACCTCGTGCCGTAACTCGCGACTTGGATTGGGGTGTAAAAGTTCCTATCGAAGGCGAAGACGGAAAAGTATTATACGTTTGGTTCGACGCTCCTATCGGATACATCTCGTTTACGAAAGAACTTACTCCGGATTGGGAAAAATGGTGGAAAAAAGAAGACACCAAACTTGTTCACTTTATAGGAAAAGACAATATCGTGTTCCACTGCATCATATTCCCATCGATGCTAAAAACTGATGGCAGCTACATCCTTCCGGAAAACGTTCCTGCAAACGAATTCTTAAACCTTGAAAACGACAAAATCTCTACTTCGAGAAATTGGGCTGTATGGTTGCACGAATACTTGCAAGACTTTGCCGGAAAACAAGATGTGCTACGCTATACCCTTTGTAGCAACGCTCCGGAAACCAAAGACAACAACTTTACTTGGAAAGATTTCCAAGACAAAAACAACAACGAACTTGTAGCTATATTCGGCAACTTTGTGAACCGTACTATGGTTCTTACTCACAAATTTTTCGAAGGTAAAGTGCCTGCCATAACTCGCACTACCGAACTAGAAGCACAAGTGATAGAAGAACTAAAACAATTCCCCGAACGCATAGGTCGCTCTATAGAAACCTATCGTTTCCGCGAAGCATTGGCAGAGCTTATGAACCTGGCCAGACTTGGTAACAAATACCTTACCGAAACAGAACCTTGGAAACTTATAAAGACAGATCCGGAATATACTCAGACTGTACTAAATATATCGTTGCAAATATGTGCAAACCTTGCCATACTTTGCGAACCATTCACCCCATTTACAGCTAAAAAACTATCGACAATGCTACACCTAGATGCTGACAAATGGCATCAAGCCGGCAGCGAAACATTGCTAGGAAGTGGTATGGCTATAGAAAAGCCGGAACTACTATTCGAAAAGATAGAAGATGCGGCTATAGAAGCTCAGCTAAACAAACTACTTGAAACCAAGAAACAAAACGAACTAAACAGTTGGGCTCCTGCTTCAATAAAAGAGAACGTAGCTTTCGACGATTTCGGCAAAGTAGACATAAGAGTAGGTACCGTGTTGGAATGCATAAAAGTGCCTAAAGCAGACAAACTGCTACAGTTCCGCATAGACGACGGAATGGGTGGAAGAACCATAGTATCAGGCATTGCCAAACACTATCCAGAACCGGAAAAACTTGTAGGCATGCAAGTATGCTTTATAGCAAACTTTGAACCACGAAAACTAAAAGGTGTGGTAAGCGAAGGTATGATACTTTCGGCCGAAGATAAAGATGGTCGTTTGGTACTTATAACCCCAAGTCAATTGGTTGGCAATGGTGTAAACATTGGATAAAACACCAACCAAATACATAAAGATTTAAACATTCTACCAGGGTTTACCACAAGGTAAACCCTTTTTATGTATCCATACAATCATAAAAACAACACATTGTATATTCTACCAAGAACATACAATGCGACTTCTGAGCAAATAAAAACAAGATTAATTGTAGACAGACAAATATCTACCATCGTAATAAGTACTATACTGTCTCAAACCAAACACGGAAGGCCCTTTGATTGGCGAACCATCGGTATAGATGAACTGCGAGCCACATTCGGGACATTGCAATATTACGCCGGAATCTTCCAACACCTCTACACGCGTCTCATGATCGTGCGGACAAGCACGTTCGTAGGCCAAAAACTCTGTAAGCGAATACCTAAACACTACAACGCCCTTGTATCCTCCCACAAAATATTCGTATCCTCCTACCCTATTCAGATTAGAATAGCGAGTAGAGTTTGGCTCGATAGTAAAATTTACATATCCTATAGGCGTATCGGCTTCGTTGCAACCCGTAAATACCACACTACAAGACAACAAAAGCAGAAACAATAATATTTTTCCAACACTCGATTTCATACAATAAGATAGTTTGTATACAAATTATTTTCCTTCGGTGTATATAAGAGTGAATACCACACGTCCTACCTGCTCCAACGATTGCTTGTCTATAGCATCAAGGTCGTCTTTCACGGTGTGCCAATATTCGAAAAATCCCCCATTATTACCTTGATTTTGAACAATATCAATCATCGGTATATTTGCTATCTGATTTACATACAAATGGTCGTCCAATATAGCTCCGGTACTCACATTCTGAAATGTAGCACCATAACCCAATTGTTTCGCAATAGTCCACACCTTTTCCATCAATCCCGGAGCAAATGTCATAGACACTTCTTCTTTAGTATAACGAGGATTGGCATTGCCCACCATATCAAGTAGCACTCCATATTTGGCTCTATAAAACATAGTATGAGGATTTTGAGCCCAATACTGCGAACCCAAACACCAAGTATTATCCTTATACTCGTCCACAAATTCCGGTACTCCTTGGTCTTCTACATCAAAAAACACTATATCCACACCAATATTTGGACGTTTAACAGCCATGTTCCTAGCCATTTCCATAAGCACAGCCACACCACTGGCACCATCGTTTGCACCCAAAATAGGTTTACGATAGTTGTCCGGATTAGGATCGTGGTCGGCATAGGCTCTGGAATCCCAATGTGCTGCAAGCAACACTCTGTTAGGATTATCCACATCGAACGACGCTATAATATTGCATCCCCTCACCGACGAATTGTCCCAAAGCTTAGTATTAAAATCCTGAACATACACTGTGTCTACCCAAGTTTTCATCTTTGAAACAAGATAGTTAGCACAATCTTTATGAGCTTTAGTACCGGGCACACGAGGACCAAATTCCAACTGTTCGGCAACATACCTATATGCCGAATCGGCAACAAATTCCGGAATATCTACATTAGTGTATTCTTCTGTTTCCATTACCTTTACGCCTTGTTTTTCCACTCCATTGCAAGCAAACATAAGACTTGCAGCACCACACAACATCATCAGTGTTTTCTTCATATTGTATATATCTGTTTTTATACGTTCTAAATAAAATTACTATATCACTCGTTTGCTAATAACGCAAAGACTATCATTTTATTGGAAATATCAGCAAAAAATCCGCCCTACACAAGTACCATCTAACAATCCAGAGTATTCTAATGTTTATTTTTTCTTATTTCCTTTAGGCACTTCTAAAAATTGCTTTGCAAGTGATTTGCCGAATTTTCTAGAGACGTACCGAGGTGCATCTTTGCAATGCATAGCGGGATATACGATTGAAAAAGAAATAGAAATATTCCAAGAAAAAACGCAACGTTGCGATTAAGCGTGTAAAGAGCAATGCCTAAGCATTAGCTATTTCGAGCGATAGCAACATCGACAAAGTCAAAGCACGCAAAAGTTCTTTTGTTACATGATAATATTTCAGAGGACGTGGAATTTTTAGAAGTTGCATTTATATCTAAATAATGGAAATTCCCAATCGATAATTCTAAGATATATATATTAAACAATTATCTCATATATATTAACATCATAACACATATGAGATAAAATACTTAGGTATATAACTAAAAGTTTTTGCATGCTATCTTTTCGGAATAGATATACAACAACAAACCCGAATATTCGGCAAATTAAACATCGAATATCCGGGCATATTGTTACTCATCTATATCTCTTGTAATCAACACTACAACACTATATATTAGTATCGTTGACAGGTTGTTCGTTGATTAACTTTATATCGGTTGTATTTGGGCCTGTAAATTCGATAACTGTTCCTGTAGCAACCATTATTTCTTTTGAGTAGAACACACCATTAGCTTTGCTAACCACTACATGTATATCCACAATAGTTTGACTACCGGTCAATTGTGCTTCATCATACATCTTAGATATTGCACTATTTCTAAGATAATTACTAGACATTCCTCCTATTCCAAACACTCTTGTGCTAGAAACTTCTGCTTTAACACGTTTCACAACTTTATAATTGTTTTGAGACAATGTCACTACGGTTTGACCTCTATCTGCAAGGTTAGATAAATTATAACCTGAACATCCACTTAGTACAAAAACTACACAAACGATTGCTACCAAAGCAATTTTACTTACTATTTTTTTCATCTTTCACCCCTTATACGTGTCGGGTTCAACTGTTACTACCGCAATGGCTCTATGCAAATTAAACCAAGAAAAAGAAAGCGAAGCCATCCAATAACATTCCTACTCGCAACAAAGAAAACTTTCAATTATTATCGACATCTCAATTTAGTTTTTCCTATCAAGAGT
Source organism: Bacteroidales bacterium (assembly GCA_017561155.1). Classification (GTDB taxonomy): domain Bacteria; phylum Bacteroidota; class Bacteroidia; order Bacteroidales; family P3; genus HGM05376. The sequence goes on from JAFZDP010000039.1 coordinate 15,613, forward strand.
ATAATGAAAATGCACTTTCTTTACAAAACCTAACCCTTGTTTTGCGAATGCAAAATTACAACTAATTTTCAAACTATCAAAGTTTTTTAACTTTATATTTTCATACAAAAGAAAAATATTATCAAAAAACTCAGAAACACCTACCCAAAAACATAAAAAAACATTTCTATACTACTCTTTGCAATACAAAATAGCAAGTCCAATATAGTCGTAACAATAGGTAATGTAAACTACAAATAAATTTCTAATAGTCAACTTAAATCAGCAAAGCACATCACTACATGCAGTCAACATCCGAATGCGGTTTAAGCATACATCCTATGCTTCCACAAATAAAATGCATTTTATTCACTGCAAATCATGCGCAAATATACAACTTTTTCTCCGCATACAAGCCCCAAAATCAAAAAAAATACAATAAATACTCCGTTACCCAAGACTCCTCCTCAAAAAACATTATCCCATATATGCTATTACTGCAACATATATGGGATAAAAGTGGTGGGATATAAAAATACGAACAACTTTGCTGTTATATTCTATCAAAGAAGCCTTCGTATTCTTCATCTATAATTTTCCATTCGCCGGTTTTGCGTCCTCCGATACGAGTAATTTTATTCAGCTCTTGCAAACGTTTCATGTATTTTGACACTTGTCGTGTAGATAAGTTCATATTTTCAGACATCTTAGCTATACTTATTTGCGGATTCATTGATACAAGCCTATATATTTGCCTAGTCGCTTTTGTGAACTCTTTTGTGAACTCTTTTGTGAACTCTTTTGTGAACTCTTCGTTTTCGCCAGTAAACTCTTTTAGCTGATTTTTAGAATATTCGATTGTTTCGACATCATCATTCATAATATCATTGCTATTAAAATTCAAATTCCAAAGTGTTACATGAAATTCAGAAGCATTGGAAAAGAACTTTGGTTCATGATAATGTACTAGATGCTTGTATTGCATATATGCATTCATAATTTTTTTCATACCACTGCCACGGCGTTCCATTAATCCTAATCTATTAAAAAAATCAGCTAACAGTGGATTACGTCTTTTGGAAGGAATAGACATCGGATTAAGTAGTTGAATAAGTCTTCCATCCAACATGCCACCGGGAGAATATACTTCCAAACGATCGTCATACATATCAATATGTATTTCACTACCCATCTGCATATAATCACGATGTATAATTGCATTGGCTATAGTTTCTGTTACTGCACGTTCGGGGTAATCCGGTAATTCTTCACGATAATCATTTTCTTTCCACCATTTTTTACGAGAATTATTTCGAACAAAAGAAACAGCATCTTGCAATTGACTGATAACGCATCCTTCTAATTCTACATCATCTATAGCTTCACCCAATCCGCTGGTCATATTTAATCCATTCCAGCGAGTACAAAAAATACGAGATTGTCGCATAGGCGATTCATCGGCCAACAACACACCTGCATTTGTCAAATTATTATTTTCATCAACAATGCCCCACGATGTATATTCACTGTCTTCAAAAGAACGTTGTAATCGTTTGTAGTGAAGGGATTTTAATTTAGAAAAAGACATATCTTCAAACTTATATGACGATGGTAAACTATCGAATGTTCGACCGGTTCCTTTCATTACAAGATTTTTCAATTGAAGACGATCTGCTATAACAGATTCATTTCCTATGCGTACATAAGCCAATCTTTGTTTATCTCCAATATAATAGTATGGAGTTTCAACACCTGCATTTACATACAAAACAATTATGATTTTTTCATCAACTTCTTTGAAAACAAGATTTATTATAGGGGCAGGATCTAGCTTTGTTTTAATTGTTTCACTGATAAATTCTGCATCATCTTTTGCATTAGCAATACCTATAACTTCATCGCTATCGGATATACCCCAAATTAGTACACCTCCGTCACCATTAGCAAAAGCCGAAACGCTCTTTAACCAACTTTTAGGCTTATTCCTTTCTACTCTCTCTTTCTTATCATAAGCAGTAGCTTCCCCAATCAACGTGTCTATATTAATATCCATGTGTTCAATATATCTTTAAATGATGCTTTTACAAAACTAATACATCTAACAATTCAAAATAACAATTTTCTACATTTTGTTTTTCTCTATTTTACAATGCAAAGTTACGAATAAAAAATGAATTAGCAATTAAATTACTATTTTTTGTGTTAACAATGTACTTATCCTACAAAATTATCCCATATATATTATTGCTGTAACATATATGGGATAAAAGGTGAAATTTTATTGGATTATAATACCTATTCCTTTATTATCTTGTGTACTGTAGCTTTGCCGTCGTATGAAAGTTTTAAGCAATATACACCTTTTGGTAATGTGCCAATATTTATTTCACTTACGTTGCAGAATTGCATAACCATTTTACCCATCATATCCATTACTTCGATTTTTTCTACCATTTTATCAAATGACAGCTTACCACTTGTTGGATTAGGATAAAATGAAAAATCAATATTTTCAATATTGTTTATACCTACACTATCATTTATGTCTCCGCCATCATCTATGCTATCACACATTTCTTCTATATTAGTAAAATATGAATTCCAATCTGAAGACATATAAGAATTCAAACTACCACATGGCACTTTGAGATTGCCTGTAATAGAAAAAATATACTCCCCAAGAGTAGGTGGCATAACTGCCAACGAAATAGTATTATTCAAATTGTTGCAATCATAAAATGCTCCTTCCCCAATAGAAGTAACATTACTACCAATAGTAATACTCCTTAAACTTTCACATTCGTAAAATGCATAATTCCCGATAGAAGTAACATTGTCAGGAAAAATTACAGAATCGAAACGAGTACAAGTTGCAAATGCTGCTTCTCCTATGTGTGTAATACTATTGGGTAAAGTAATAGAGTTTAAATTGCTACAATCCTTGAATGCATATTCTTCTATAGTTGTAACACTGTTACCTATAGTAATCGATGTCAATGAATCTAAATCGTATGCAATATATGCAGGTATCTTTTCTACACTATCTCCAATATTTATTGAAGATATAGGACAATTGTAGAAAGGAAGATCTGAATAATAATTTATTTCGTAATTTCCACTACAATTTATTGCATTGAAATTTAAGGTTCTCAAATTATTACAATCAGAGAATATAGATTTTTCAATAGTTGTAACGCTATAGGGAATAGTAATTGATGTTAAACTTCTACAACCACTAAATGCATTATTATTTATAGATGTAACATTATTGGGAATAGTAATTGATGCTAAATTACTACAACCGCTAAACGCATACTCATCTATAGTGTGAACATTATTTCCAATACTGACAGATATTACAGAATCTAATTCGTATGCAAAGTATGCAGGTATTTTTTCTACGCTATTACCAATAATTATTGTAGAAATATTTGTTTCACTAAAGGGAAGATACACACCCGATGAATATTCGGTAGAAAAATTAGTACAATTGTTTGCGTTAAAGTATAGTGTTCTTAGATTTGTACTGGAGAATGCATAACTTCCAATAAAATTTACATTAGCAGGAATAGTGATAGATGTTAAATTACAGCCTCTAAATGCATGATTACCAATAAATGTAACATTATTTGGAATACTAATTGAAGCTAAACTGTTACAATTTGAAAACATGTATGAGTTTATACTATCAACATTATTAGAAATTGTTACAGAAGTCAAACTACTGCAATTTTCAAATGCATTGTTTCCGATAGATGTAACACTGTTAGGAATATTTATCGATGTTAAGCCAGAACAATACCAAAATGCAAATTCTTCTATTGTAGTAATACTATTAGGAATAGTTATTGAGTCTAAATTGCTACAATTCCAAAAAGAATAATCTCCGATGGTTGTAACATTGTATGTAGTACCATTTTTTGTAACAGAAGAAGGTATAGATACAGAAGTTAAGTTTGTTGTACGATTATAGCGAGTTATTTTTACTGTATTTGAACTAATAGTTTCAAAATCAAAGTTTCCTATTGTAAAACTTGTTTGTGCTACTAATATATTAGCACATAAGATTGACAAAATTAATAATGTTATTCTTTTCATTTTTATTTTCCGCTCCTTTATCGGTTTGTTTAATTTATTAATAATATCTATTCTAAAATCTTCTTTATTCCTTTATTATTTTGTGTACTGTAGTTTTGTCGTTGTATGAAAGTTTTAAACAATATACACCTTTTGGTAATGAGGCAATATTTATTTCACTTACGTTGTAGAATTCCATGATCATTTTGCCCATCATATCCATTACTTCTATTTTTTCTACTTCCATGCTAAAATTAAGGATACCTTTTGTTGGGTTTGGATAGATTGTAAGATTATCTAATACATCTATGTTTTCTATTCCCACAGCTTCTTCAAAGGTAGCAATATATGTAGCTTCTTCTGTTACTGTAATAGTACGAGGATTATCGGTGTTGCCATCGTTCCAGCTTACAAAGCGATAGCCTTGGTTAGGTGTAGCCGTTATTGTAACTTGTGAGCCCAAAGCGTATTCTCCGCCACCCGATACTGTACCCATATTTTCGTTTGCCGAAGTAACGGTTATAGTTATATTGTCGCATCCATCTTCTATTATTGTTGAGAAAATTGTACCCCAAGCACTGTTTCTGTAATTGGACAAACTGCCACAAGGAATATATAACCACTTCGTGCAATAGTCATAGCCGGAGAAAATACTACCTTCTAAATTGGGTGGATTAATTGCTTTTGAAATAACGCTGAATCGATGATCATATATATTATAATATGCAGAAAAAGCCCCGTTTCCAATAGTAGTAACATTTTTACCAATAGTAATAATGGTAATATTACGAAGCCAGTATGCAAAGTATGCAGGTATACGTTGCACACTATCTCCTATATTTATTCTATTAATAGGACATCCGCTAAAAGGATCTTGATCTTCATACCAAAAAGAATCGCCAGAATTAATCGCATTAAAGTTTAAGGTAGTTAAACTGGTACAATTTTTAAAAGCAGAATTTCCAATAGAAGTAACACTATTACCAATGCTAACGGAAGTTATACTACTACAATTATAAAAAGCATACCCTCCAATAGAAATAACATTGTTTGGAATGATAATCTCTGATAAATTTGATTCAGTACTTCGATTGTATGCAAAATATGCCGGTATGTATCGTACGCTATCTCCTATATTTATTGATGTAATATCACTAATCTTAAAAGGTTCGGACTCCATAATAGGGCTAGGAAAATCGTTGCAATTAATAGCATTAAAATTTAGAGTCAAATTTCCTGAATACTTATTAGTCCAAAAAGCATACCTTTCAATAGAAGTAACATTATTACCAATAGTAATAGATGTTACACCTCGACATTCTTCGAAAGCAGAATTTCCAATAGAAGTAACACTATTTGGAATGATAATGGAGTCTAAGCCACCACAACTATAAAAAGCAGAATTTCCAATAGAAGAAACATTATTACCAATAGTAAGATTTACTAAATAATTAAAGTCGTATGCAAAACTTGCAGGTATGTATTGCACACTATCGCCTATATTTATTGTAGAAATACGGCAATCTATAAAAGGATGATTTGAATGACTTGAAAAGCTAAAATCACAATTAATTGCATTAAAGTTTAAGGTAGTTAAACTGCTACAAGCACCAAAAGCCTCTTCTCTAATAGAAGTAATACTATTAGGAATAGTAACGGAGGTTAAACCAGTACAATAATTAAAAGCATACCTTCCAATAGAAGTAACCGAATTACCGATGGTTACAGAAGTTAAAGAACCATTGTAAGATGCAAAAAAATCAGGTATGTGTTGTACACTATCGCCTATATTTATTGTAGATATAGGCGATAGTGCAAAAGGACAATAACCATAATAACCAGCAATGAAATCACTACAATTAATTGCGTTAAAGTTTAAGGTAGTTAAACCTCTACAATTATAGAAAGCATTCTCTCCAATAGAAGTAACATTATTACCAATAGTTATAGAGGTAAAACTACTCCAATCTCTAAAAGCATCATCTCCAATAGAGGTAACACTATTAGGAATAGTAACTGAGGTACTAGTGCCTATATATGCTTTCAATACAGTCTTTGTGCTATCGGCATAAACAAAATCACCTTCTATATAACCGTTAACCGACAGTGCACCCCATGGACTACCTGTGTCTGTACCATTGTAAATAATGTGTTTTACTAAACCGAAAGCAGAACGTCCAATAGAAGTAACACTATTAGGAATAGTAACGGTGGTTAAACCGGTACAACCCTCAAAAGCACACATTCCAATAGAAGTAACACTATTAGGGATAGTAACGGTGGTTAAACCGGTACAACCCTCAAAAGCAGAACGTCCAATAGAAGTAACACTATTAGGAATAGTAACGGAGGTACTAGTGCCTATATATGCTTTCAATACAGTCTTTGTGCTATCGGCATAAACAAAATTATCTTCTACATAACCGTTAACCGACAGTGCACCCCATGGACTACCTGTGGCTGTACCATTGTAAATAATGTATTTTACTAAACCAAAAGCATTAAATCCAATAGAGGTAACACTATTAGGAATAGTAACGGTGGTTAAACCGGTACAACCATTAAAAGCATCACCTCCAATATAGGTAACACTATTAGGAATAGTTATTGCTGATAAAGAAGTTTTATAATGTGCAAAATATGCAGGTATGTGTTGCACACTATCTCCTATATTTATTGTAGAAATAGGACAATCATCAAATGGATTGCTTGAATAGCTAAAAGCACTGCAATTAATTGCATTAAAGTTTAAGGTAGTTAAACCGGTACAACCCTTAAAAGCATCATATCCAATAGAAGTAACACTATTAGGAATAGTTACAGAGGTTAAACCGGTACAACCCTCAAAAGCAGAATAGCTAACCTCTGTAACACTATTAGGAATAGTTACAGAGGTTAAACCAGTGCAACCAATAAAAGCATATTCTTCAATACCTGTAACCGAATAGGTAAATCCATTATGGGTAACAGACGATGGAATTACCAAATCTCCTGTAGGTTTTTGGTATGGACCATACGTATAATGAGCATCCCAGGTGGGACATACAACAACGCATTCATCTTGAAGTCTATCAAAATAAATGAGTTGTCCCGAAGGTACTACTTCACCAAAATCGAATGCCCATACAGTTGACAGCATTGTACTAACTGTAAGTGCTAAAGATAATAAAAGTTTTTTCATATATTTATTATTTTAAATTCAATTATATATTAAGTTGTTTAATGTACAACAAGAGTTGAAGATTATTTCTTCAACTCTTGTTTGATTTGACTAATTTATTATTTCTATTCTTTGTATTCTATCTCTGTTTTCTTTATCGTCAGAGTTAGTTGCTCGGTAAAAGCATACAAAATCTCCGGAAGAAAAATTCTTTCCAGATTCATTTTTAGCATCGCAACATGCTTGCTTAATTTTTTTTACAGTTTCAGAAGGTATCACTCCTGCACATTTTATTCCATAGCAAGACTGATCTAATTCTTCACCTTTCAAATCTGTAAGAATTATATTTCTAAGAGTATCTCTTAAACCATTATCTTGTATTGTATATACAATTATTCCCGAGAAAAATTTTCTATTATTTTTTGTTTCCATAAATTATTTACTTTTAGATTCTTCGATTAATTTTTCAAATTCTTCCCATGTGTTTACATAACCATTTATCATAGGTTTGTTGAAATCCAAGTTTATTGGTATCCAAGAAAGATCATGCATAATAGCAATATTTCCTTTTTTATAAATGATTTTGTCATTCATTGTTCCTTTTACAAATCCGTTTTTAAGTAAAAGTTCAACTGTAATTGGTGTTTGTCCCATAATCTTCTCCCTTAATACGTGTCGGGCACAACTTTTATTGTAAAAAACTATCCACGGCTCGATGGGGAAAACTAAAAACGGGTAAAAAGAAAGTGAAGCCATCCATCTCCACTATATTCCAAACGTTGGACTTCGACTTCCATATAAAGTGAATATAAGTTTAGTGAATTGCTTCACTAGGTCGGTATCGTATGTATATTTACGAATACAACCAATGAAGCATCCTTTCGCTTTATATTCCTACTTTATAACTTTGTAAGTTGTCGAAGCTCACGTTTGAGGAATCCAGCAAAAATGCCTTTCTAATACAAAACCTCTCACTTGGTTTTGCGGGTGCAAAATTACGACTTATTTTTTAATTGGCAAAGGTTTTTAACTTTATATTTCCGGCAAGAATGTAATGCGTTTTAAATTAGCAGTTTAATTATATGCGATAAAGATACGGAAAGGATATGGGGAATAAAAAAATAAAACCACCACACTTAGAGGTCGTAAGTATGGGAGTTTTGAGTCGTAACTCCTATAGTTACGGTATCTAAGTGTGGGAGTTTTGAGGGCTAAACCGCATATTTACAAACAACTTTTCGATGCATAACACGGCAGAAAACGCAACATTGCGATTAAGCGAGAGAACTGCAATGCCTGCTTTGGCTTTTACGAGCGATAGCAACGTCAACGAAGACAGTATTCCACAAATCACTTTAAAAGCAATTTTTAGAAATTGCTTTTAAAGAATCCTACCAAGAAATATAAAATTTATTTTGTCAATTCAGGTAAATATCGTATCTTTGCGAAAAATTTCGTTGCGATTTTTTTCGCAAAGATAAATAGCTAATAATATGAATCCTTTTAAGTTTGGAACAATAGTTGATGGTATTTTTTTTACCGACAGAATATCCGAAACAGCCTTATTGGAGCAAAAATTGGATAGCGAAAATCATATAATACTTATTAGTCCACGACGATTTGGCAAAAGCAGTTTGGTACAAAAAGTAACATCTCAAACAGCACGGCATTGTATCAATTTAGATCTTCAATACGTTATGAGTATCGATGACTTTGCAGCACAACTATTAAAAGCTGTGTTCAAAATCTTTCCCATAGAAAAATTACGTCATCTTATGAAACATTTTCGGGTAGTTCCCACAATATCAACCAATGCTATTACCGGTGTCGTAGAAATAAGTTTTCAGCCAACAAGCAATGCCACAATATTATTGGAAGATGCTATGTCTCTGATTGACAAGATTACTAGTTCCACCAACAGACTTATTATTGTACTAGACGAATTTCAAGAGGTAATAAAGATTGGTAAAGGATTTGATAAAATTCTACGCTCAATAATGCAAAAACAAAAAAACTTAAACTACATCTTATTGGGCAGTCAAGAATCGATGATGGAAGCCATTTTTGAAAAGAAGTCATCACCATTCTACCATTTTGGACAAATTATAAGACTGACAAAGATACCACATGTCGATTTTCTCAATTATATAACAAGCCGAATGCCCGAGGGGTTTGAGTTTGTAGCCAACGAAATATTAGATTTTACTTTATGTCATCCCTACTACACACAACAACTTTCGGCTCAAGTTTGGGACAACATAAAATACAGAGATATAAAAGACAAAATAGTAGAGACATCAATAAAAATGTTGGTGGCAATGCATGATCTGGATTATGAACGATTATGGCAAAACCTAAATAGAACAGACCGACTTACACTACGATTACTTGCAGAAGCGAAATTACCATTGCAAAACAGAAGCAAAGCAGTAAGCACAACGTACAGTTCGTTGCTAAGATTGATGAAATCAGGATATGTAGTAAAAGTGGAACAATACGAAATAGAAGATCCATTTTTCAAGAGATGGATTTTACAAAATATCAATTAGTAATTTCGTTGCGAAAAAATTCGCAACGAAATTTTTCGCAATAATAATATACTTATACTAAAGTTATTACACACAACACTGGCATTATTATACGATAAATTATATACACTTTATGGCTCCATAATATGCATTTAATTATGAGCGAAAAACCATAGAATTTTGTTTCGAAGATATCAGCTATGATAAAAAAACAGACGGATATATACCTCTCGCAGTATATATCCGTCTGTTTAATGTATCTTATATAGGGTTATTTTGCGGGTTTACGCACATAATGTGCCATTTCCATAGGTATTTCCATAGATAGCTCTATTAATCCTTTAAATTCGCCATTTTCAAACCACGGAGTTTGATATATCAACTTCTTCACCCCATTCTTTTCGATGGTATATGCATTTGTGCGTGGATTGGCAAGCATATCTTGCAATTTAGTACGAGCAGGTTCGGGATGACAATTCATCAAACTTTTACCTATAAGTTCATACCCTCCCGAAGCCAAAAAGGTATTAGCACTTTTATCGTTCATATCCAATATATTGCCTTCGATGTCGCACACTGTAATAGCAAATCCGGCTTCTTTAAAAAATCTTTCCATAACAAAGAATATTGTTTTTATTACTAAAAAGAAAGGACTGATATTACTCAGCCCCTTCCCTTATTAAATGTCTAATCAAAAATATGGTCTATTCTTATTTAGCTGATAAAGCAGCCAATGCGATAGAATACAATTTAGTTTTCATACTATCTCCGCGAGAAGAAAGGATGCAAGGCACTTTAGCACCTACTACCATACAAGCCAATTCGGCACCTGCAAATTTGGTACAAGCTTTGTAGAATACGTTTCCTGATTCGATATTTGGGAACAACAAGCAGTCTGCATCGCCGGCTACTTCGCCTTTAAGTTTTTTGATTTCAGCACTTTCTTTGTCGATAGCAACGTCCAAAGCCAAAGGTCCGTCAACGATAGCACCTTTTATTTGACCACGATTGTTCATCATAGAAATGATAGCAGCTTCCGAACATGCAGGCATACCAACGCTAACTTGTTCTGTAGCAGCTATAAGAGCAACTTTTGGGTTAGCTATTTCCAAACTCTTGGCAGTGCTTATAAGATAGCTAAGAATAGCTTGTTTTTGTTTCATATCTGGAGTAGGAATAATAGCCACATCACTTGCTATCAACAATTTGTGATAAGCAGGCACTTCAAATACAGCCATGTGAGTAAGCATATCATTTTTCTTACCGGGCATAAGACCTTTATCTTTTGCCAAAATAGCACGCATGTATTTATCGGTAGACAAAAGACCTTTCATCAAAAGGTTTCCTTTACCTTCGTTGATAAGTTCTACAGCTTTAACACCGGCTTTAGTTTCATCAGCTTCTTGAACTAATTCGAATTTGTTTACATCGATACCTTCTTCAGCACAAACTTTCTTTATGGTATCAATATCACCAACCAATGTAGCTTCAACGATACCTGCATCGATAGCTTCGCTTACAGCACCTATAGTATGAGAATCGTTAGCGTATGCAGCTACCAATCTTTTTTTACCTTTAGATTTGGCCAAAGCCAAAACATCATCTAACTTTGTAATCATATTATTATTAATTATTTAATTTTATTGTCGTATTTATTTGATAGTGCAAAGATACGCTTTTTTCGAGTATATACGAACAAAAATCTCATTTAATTTATTTCTTTTCTTATCGCGCACTTGCAATAATCATACTATCAAATAGCTATAATCAATAAATAAGTTTCACAACTTATTGTTCAAATTAATTATTATTTTCTTATTATTTCGAGTTTTACGGGCTCGGTTATCGGAGGATAAAAATTATACGAGAATTTTACAGCCATATCGCAAGTTTGAATATAGGGATATTCCGTTACCACCCTAAATACAAGACCATTGTCAGCTTCTAAACGTACCAATTGAGCACTCGAAATCCATGCACTTCCCGAAGTCAATTCTACAGGGACAATAAGAAGAGTGTTTCCATTAAGATTTATCTTATCGGCAAAACTTGGGGCTAATTCGGCCAACTTTTCTTGAGAATCTATTACTATTATCTCATTCGCGTTAAAACCACCATTTCTACAATAATCACGAATAGGCAAACTGTTGCACAAATTAACCACCTCTGCCCGCATAGCCTCGTCCATAGCAATAGGATCAATCACTTTATCTTTTTCCTTTTCGCACGCTGTTGCAATAAATCCGAAGCAACAAATAAACATGCACATCAATAAATTTCGTTTCATTTCGCTTTTAAATTTAGTTCAACAAATAAATTATCTATCTCGTTTTCAATATATTTACACTATACTATAGCAGTTTTAAACACATTGAACAACAATACAAAAGTACACTTTTTTTCAACTAAACAAAACATTTTGTCCGATTTTAACTTTTTTCTCGAGCAATCACAATATATATCCTTCCAGAACAGCTACAATTCAATATTATCACACTGTATTTTAGATTGATAAACATAAATATAGAAACAAATAATATAACAAATATTCAACCGCACTAAAACCGAGCAAGCAACAGAGGGTCAATTACTCGAATAACAAAATGTAGTCAGTCGAGTAATTTAGAAACAATTACCCGAGTGTTTCGGGTATAACTACTCGAGTAATTCAAGAACTGCCACCCGAGTGATTTAGGCATCGAGAATAGAATATTTTTTGAAACTCACCAATCATTCAAGTTTTTCAAACTTGCTTCATCATGCAATATTTTCTAAAATCACAAGGGTATGTGTTTTCGCAATGTTCACCCATCGGGATATCGGGCTCGAAACCTTGCAATATTTCTTCAAATTCCTTGATATGAGCACGTACAATATCCAGTTTTTCTTCCAGCTCCTCTTTTTTATCCACCACGAGAAACTCTGTTTCGTTTACACGCGTAACAACATTGAAAGTATTTATTCTATGGAGTTTATGCTTACAAACATAATACTGCACAGCCAAATCCCATGCTATGGCACTATTTATCTTTTCGGAGTGTTTTACCTCGAAAATATCGTACGAGCCATCTTCGTTTTTCCTCAATACATCGGTAAGTACCAACACTTTGTCGTAAAGTATCCCTGCTTCAAAGAGTTCCATCTTACCTTCTTTATCGAGCAACGTTTGAGTGAAATCGATATACTTTTCCGACACTATTTTATGATGTTGTTTTACATCTACAGCATTAGGAAACAAATCTTTAAAAGCAGTTTCAAAATCTCTCCCTTTCTTGAAACGTGCCAATGTTTCGGCATTGGGAGGAGTACGCAATTTAGAACAGTATTTATCCAAATACACTAATTTCTTACATTGCATACCCCTTACGAATGCAGTTTTGGTAAACAAATATATCTTCTGTTTCATTTGCAAACAATACTAGGCTATTGGAAAGACAATAAACACCGCCACATCCCACAAAGCATGCGAAATAATAAGCGGTAACAGATTCTTTTTCCAACTATACATCAAACTCCAAAAAACGCCGCATACCATGGCAGCCATTATAAGCATAAAGTTGAACGAAGCTATATGCACCAAAGTATATACGGCAGTGGCAAGTATCATAGAGCCAACCACCGAGAAGCGTTTGCCCAAACGTTGTTGTACATATCCGCGCCAAAATATTTCTTCGGCGGGACCTATTACGAACAACAATAGCAACCCTACAACCCAATAGTTCTCTCCCGACTTCATATTATAAATTCCGCAAATCTGAGATTCCGCAAAGGGAAACAAAAGAGTGGAAAAATAATTGCCAAGCCAAAATATGCCCCAAAGCACGGCTGCCGAAAGCACACCTATGCCCGCATCTTTCCAAGACCACCATATACTTTGCTTTATCTCTTTGCCATAAAAAATAAAGGAAAGAGAGATAAGGACTACTGCGGAAATAGACATAGCAGTCCAGAAATGCACATATTCCTTAGTCCATGGAGAAAACATTACAGTCCATAGAACAAAAGCAATAAATACAGATATTATAAGTTTTTTCATACAAATAGAGGAGTTATAAAATTAGCCAACGCTAATAAAATAGAAAATATCATAACCAATTTTGCGGTTTCACCATCCAAGTCTGCAATATCGGTATTTTCTTTACAATTTTTCATTCGTTTGATATTCTTCGAAGCTATAGGCAACGAAAGAAATACTACCAATGTAACCCAATGTAAAAGCCCTATAAGGACAAAAACCGTTACCAATGTATATGCCCCAACAAGCAAAGCAAAGTAATAACGTTGGGAATTTTTAAATCCAAACACCGATGCTTGTGTTGATATTTTAGCACGAGTATCGTTTTCAATGTCACGAGTATTGTTTGCATGCAATATACCCGTTACCAACAAACCAGTAGGTGTCGAAATAAGCAGTACCATATAATCCAACTGCTTTGTAAGAACAAACGATGTTCCCAAAGAAATCAACAACCCAAACACAACAAAAATATCCAAATCGCCAAAAGCATTAAACTTTAATTTGTAGTAAAACAAGGTGAGCATAAATCCCAAACCACCAATAACTAACAACTGCCAACCCGAAACTACAGTTAGCACAATACCTATAAGTGATGCCAAAATAAGCAATACCATACCATAACGGAATATTGTTTTAGGCTGAAAAACTCCGTTTATAATCATCATATTCGTATTGCCAATATTATTTGGAGTATCCACCCCATGCTTATAATCGAAATAATCGCTTATAAGATTTCCTGCTGCGTGGAATATTATCACACCTAAAACAACTGGTATAACCAACCACCAATTTACGACAGATAGTTCATCGTAGTTTTTTAGAAATACATAAGATATTGCCACCAATGCCGGCATAGTAGAAGCCGGAAACGACCACGGACGTGTGGCTAAAATCCAATCTTTTTTTGTTGCCATAATCTTTATTCTTTAGTTTATATTATTAATCATTATTTCAGTTATCATCTATTCCAAATATCATACTCTATGAGTTTTATATATCCGGAGGGCATTATTGACTTCACATTACCAATAATAGTGCATTTAAAACAGATTTCATCACATTCGCATAAGGGCAAAAGCCATATTCTATGATATTTACATAAAATGTTTCGCGTGGAACAAATGCAAAAAATCACTATTATCCATCATCCTATTTTACCTACTCAGATAGATAATCAAAACCGATATATCGGCAGGCGAAACCCCACTAATCCTCGATGCCTGCCCCACTGTTTTGGGCTTCATTTTGGTTAGTTTTTCTCTTGCTTCGTAAGATATAGACTGCAGCGAGAAATAATCAAAGTCTTCCTTCAACGACATATTCTCATACTTCAAAAGTTTATCAGCCACCTCTTGCTCCTTATCAATATAGTTTTGATATTTCAACAAAACCTCAGCATACTGCAAACTTTCCGTCTTGATATTAGCCGGTATTTCTTCTAATTTTGCAGTCAAATCTTTCGATATTGATAACAAATCAGCCATATCCACCTGCGGACGTAGCAAAAGATTTATCAGTTTCACCTTTTGATCTATAGCAGGAGTACCTTTGTCTTCCAAAACTCCATTAGCATCGGAAGGCAATACCGATGTCTCCCTAACAGTCTTCATAAGCATTTCGGATGTCCTCAACTTTTCTTCCACTCTGCGCATTCTGTCTTCGGAAGCCAAACCCATTTCATACGACAATGGAGTAAGTCTGACATCAGCATTATCTTGACGCAATAAAATACGATATTCGGCACGAGAAGTAAACATGCGATAAGGCTCATCAACGCCTTTAGTTACCAAATCATCGATAAGCACCCCTATATACGACTGTGTACGATTCATTACAAACGAAGGCTTACCTTTCAGTTTAAGAACTGCATTTATACCCGCAACCAAGCCTTGAGAAGCTGCCTCTTCATAACCTGTAGTGCCATTAATCTGTCCGGCAAAATAGAGATTTTCTATCTTTTTAGTTTCTAAAGTATACGACAGCTGTGTTGGAGGGAAATAATCATATTCTATAGCATAACCCGGTTTAAAAATACGTGCATTTTCGAAACCCTTTATCGAATGCAAAGCATCTAATTGAACTTCTAAAGGCAGAGACGAAGAAAAGCCATTTATATAATAAGAATTAGACTTCCAACCCTCTGGTTCTACAAATAATTGATGTCTGTCCTTACCTGCAAAACGCTCTATTTTATCTTCTATAGAAGGGCAATAACGCGGTCCGCGACCTTGTATTCTACCCGTAAACATAGGCGATTTATCAAATCCTGTACGCAAAATATCATGAGTTTCTTCGTTGGTATAAGCCAAAAAGCAAGAACGTTGTTCTTTTAGCATAGGAGTATCTGTAAAAGAGAATTTGGCAGGATTTTCATCTCCTTTTTGTTCTTCAAGCTTCGAAAAATCGATAGTTTTACCATCCACACGCACAGGCGTTCCGGTTTTAAGTCGCTCTACTTCAAAACCAATCTCCCTTAACTGACCGGATAAACCCACAGCAGGATACTCCCCTATTCTACCTCCTTCAAGAGAATCTTCACCTATATGAATAAGCCCATTCAAAAAAGTACCATTGGTCAAAACTACTGCTTGTGCAGGTATTTCTATACCCATTTTTGTATAAACACCTACCACCTGACTGCCTTCAGTTTTTATACCCACAACCTCATCTTGCCACAACGAAAGGTTAGGAATATGTTCCAATATATTTCTCCAATACATCGAAAACAACATTCTATCGCTTTGTGCTCTCGGGCTCCACATAGCAGGCCCCTTCGATAAATTGAGCATCCTAAACTGTATCATAGTATTATCCGTTACAATACCCGAATAGCCACCCAAAGCATCAATCTCTCTAACTATCTGCCCTTTTGCCACTCCACCCATTGCTGGATTACAAGACATCTGACAAATTGTATCCAAATTTTGAGTTATAAGCAGTGTTTTAGCCCCTAAATTAGCAGCAGCAGCAGCAGCTTCAGCACCTGCATGACCTCCTCCTACTACTACCACATCATAGCTTTCCCAAATCATTTAACCTATATATTTTCTATTCAACAAAATCTATCTTATTATTTTTCTAGACTTTAAATCTATTGTTCCTTGTGAAACATAGTCATATTTTCCCACTCTTTAAGAGCCTCTTCTTCTCTTTTTCGCATCACGACGGCTTCTTCTTCTGTCTTATCCCCTACTCCCAATAAATGTAGAATTCCATGTATAATAACCCTTCTCAACTCCTGTTCAAACGAACAATTAAACAACTCCGCATTCTCTTTTACCCTATCTACACTTATCAAAATATCACCAGAAATAACATCACCTTCTACATAATCAAAAGTTATAATATCAGTATATGTATCATGGTTCAAATAAGAGATATTAGATTCCAACACCTGCTCATCGGTGCAGAACATATATGCTATATCACCAATCTTTTTCCCCTCATTTTTTATTATTGAGGTTATCCAACTTTTCAGTTGCATTTTTCCCTTCAATTTAAACCCTTCTTTTTCTACAGAAAAATGTATTCCCATATCAATATTATCTATTTTTATAATTTTCTTTTCAAATCATTTTTTAGACAAAAATTCAGAACAACAAAAATTCAACCTAATAAACTCTAAATAAAATACTTATATAGCATTTCATCACATCTAAAGCTCTTTTAAGTGAAATATTTATTACATACCGAATATATTTATCTTGCTACATTGCTGTAAAAAGCCTTTATCCCAATTGATCTTTTTCGTTTGATTCAGCCTGACCGTCCTTTTGATCAAACATAGACAATGCAAGAAAGGCAACAGCTAATCCCAACATCATAAACATATGATTAGACTCCACCTCTACATTCATTGCTGCAAGAACAAAAACAGCTGTACCCAAAGCAATACCCAAAGCTTTAAAAATTGTATTAAATATTGGATTCATAAAATTCGATCATTTTTATTTATACAGAAAAAAGCGACCATCAATATATATCATACAATTGATGCTCGCTTTATATCGTGTTTATTTATTTTTTACACACTAATTTTCTTTAATTGAAAAAACTGTTGCAAGGCAACAATACGCTCCAACGAACGAGAGGCATCTATACCTTGTATACCAAACTCCAATCTTACCTTTCTTCCACCATCAGAATAAATACAAGAATCTGATAATGCTTTCATTAAAAAGATACCATCACCCCTACCCTCCATCATTGGCAGGTCAGAATAATTGTCATATTCAAATCCTTTACCTTCATCCTCTATAGTAAAGGCTATCCCACCTTTACACTTAGAATAATTTACGGAAACAATCTTATTTTCATCAGAATTATTGCCATGAACAATAGCATTCTCAACCGCTTGTAATACAGCCATTGATATAGTAGCATAATAATTGTGGATATTCATAGTATCACACACAGTATCTAAGAATTGCTCAACTCTGACCAAATTAGATATATTAGACTGAATAACAATATTTTCCATATATTATAGTTTCTATTTAATCAAATACAAAGATACACTATTTTTTTTAGCAACACAAATTAGTTTGCAACTATTTTTACACCTACATATGTCAATTTTAATCGCCTACTTTGTAGAAGTACTCATTTATCTTTGATTTATAGTAATTTGTAAACGAAGGAGGAACCACTCTAAACATTTCAAGTTCCTTTTGTTTCAGCTTATTATACTCTTCCAAACTATGTTCAGATTGTTCAAAAATATCTCGTCCTTCTTTACTTTCTCTACGTTGTTCTTTTTCTCGTTGCATCTCTGCTTTTTCGTGTTCTAACAATCTGGTAAGTATCTGTTGCTGACGCATTATAGTTTGTTTAGTTATTGTTTTATTTACCAATTCTGTTTCGGTTTGTTCCATTTGTCTCAATAGATTATCTACATCTTTACCCAATTTTCCACTGCTGCCATTCTTAAGTTCTTCTCCATATTTCTGCATCATTCTGCGAATTTGTTCCTGTTGAGCAGCCATACGAGCAAATTCTTCGCTCATTTTACTACCTTGTCCTATTTTACCTCTACCATCTTGTTTACCCTGTTTATCAAGCTGTTTCTTCATAGCTTCCATTTGCTTATTCAAAGCATCCTGTAACTCTTTCATCGATTTTGCCGATGGTTTACTCTTGCCTTTTCCACTGCCGGGATTACTACAACTACCAGATTTTTTGCAACTTCCCGACTGTTTCTTTTGACTATTTTTCCTCATCTGCGATTGCATATCATCCAACGATTCTGCCAATATCAAAGCTAAATTATTGAACGACATCATTGCATATTGCATCGAAGTAGCAGCTCCTAAATTTTTATTGTTGCCATAAAAAGTTTGATTCATTTGCAACAAACCACGCATAGCTTTAGACACATTCAAATTGATGTTTTCTAACTCCTTATTTACCATTGTTGCTACTTTTATCTGACGCTTTGCCATCGCTCTTAACGAATCTTCTACAGTCCTAAAATCATCTTTTATCTTACTTTCTGCTGCAATAATATCTTGATACTTTGGATCTTGTATAAGTATAGTATTCAAATCGGATATAAGTTTTTCCTGATCGAAAGATAATGTTACCAAATTCTTTAGCAACTGACGCACTTGTTCTGCATCCTCAGCTAATTCTTCTTGTTCCATATCTAATTGTGCTTCTGCTAACTGATTAGACATCTTTTCTAATTCATCTGCAGCTTCCTTTTGTTGCTCAGATGCCTTTTTACTATCTTTGTTTTTAAGTTGCTTAAAAGCTTCATTTTGTTTCGTCGATATAGAATTTTCCGTATTCTTATTACGTTTAAATTCCGGCGAATCTTCTATATCTTTCAACTTCTTTTGTAATTCATCAATATCCTTTTGTAATTCTTTAAATTCCTGATTCAATTTATCTTGTTTTCCTGCAAGATTCTCCAAATCTTTCTTCTTCGAATCTTCTGTTTCTTTAGCCAAGTTACGTTGTTTCTCTGCCAAATCTTCCGTCTTTTTTATTGCATCTTCTATCTTCTTTTCCACTTCCAAACGTTTCATAAGCTCTATATTTTGATCTAATTGTTTTTCCAAACTTTCGTTTTTAAGTTTCATATTTTCAAGAGCATCTTGTACTTTTTTCTTATCTACTTCTTCCATCATTTTGTTCATCTCGTCGATAAGTTCTTTCATTTCGTCAGTAAGCACCTCATTATAAAGCCTATCTAACTCTTTTTGCTTTTCTATTATAGCTTCGTTTTGCTCTTTATATTGTTGTTCCAAACGATTGTTGGCTTTTATTTGTTCTTGCATATTTTCAAGAGTTTTCTTTATCTCTTTTTGTTTTTTTGCAAGTTCTTCCATTTGTTGTTTGTCTTGCCATGTCAACTCTTTCTTATCCACAAGTTTACGAATCATATCATTAATGTCTTTTTGCATCTGTTTTATCTCTTGTAACGATGATTCTGACATCGAATTTATTTCTTCCGATGATGATTCCAACATCTCTTCCAATTCTTTTTCCGTGGGAACTTTTATTTCAAACACTTGAGACTTTGCCGACTTTGGACCATGAATACCATCATTGTCCCATACCTCAAAATAGTATTCTACTTTGTCGCCTGCATTTATTTCAACATCTTCAAATAATGTAGAATAATAAAACTCTTGTGTTGACTCGGTAGGAGTGAAAGGTAAATCTTTTTCCACAATTTGTTTATTTACAGTATCTTCGTAAGGCGATCTTATTATCTTAAATTGTAGTTTCGAAAATCCATAATCGTCTTTCAATTTACCTCTAAAAAACAATCTTTCACCTTCTGTAGAATCTCGCATCTCCATTACCACTATGGCAGGTACGGCATCTGGAATTACTGATATAGAATAACCTAATGTATCTGTAGAACTAATATGCTTATTCAACGAATAAAAGCTATAATCTGCTGCAGTAAGAAAACATTTACTAACTGATAAACGTCCATTATCATCAGGTTTAAATAACTCTGATACTGAATCGACAACAAAATAAAAATTATCTACATCTCGCATTTGGAACAACCATTTTACTATTGTACCTTCAGGAATCGACAAATCTCCCGTATTAGATAATGTTTCGGCAGTTTTTGCTGTATAAGAAGGGTAGGAGAGTTGAACTTGAAAATCTACCACAACAGGTTTGGGATATACTGTAAGAACATAATTATCAGATTGTACACCTACTGATTTAAAATAGAACGTTTGGGGTTTATGCACATTCTTAAACAAATAACTATAATGTGTTTTACCCTCTTTTGTCATTTTATATTCTTGGTTATCAATAATAATAAACACTTCGTTTGGCACATCTAAACCTATAGTTTCTACTTCCAACAAAAAATTATCTTGTTGTGGTACAGCAAGCGTTTTGTTTAAAACACGATACGAAAAAGGAGCAGGTTTTTCGTAATAAGTAGAATAGTTGATAATCCGAACAGAAGAATCTTTTATTATTGATGGCGCTATAATAAGCAACATAATCAATATACCTAATGGAATAAGTGCATACTTTAAATATTTTTTATTCTGCTTCAAATCAATAGCTTTTAAAAACGGAATAGGGGAGAGGGTGGCAGTTTTTTGTATAATGCTAGCCTCCAAAAGATCAGATTCTGTGTTAGCAGACAATTCTTTTAGTTGTAATAAGTTTAGCAATTTGTCACTTATTTCCGGGAAATGTTTACCTATAATATCAGCAGCTTGATGATAGGAAATACGTTTGCCTATTTTATACATTTTTGTTAGAGGTCGTAGCACATAAAGTACCAAAAAAACTATAGTAACAAGCACATATACCCAAAATAACACCATTCTTACAGCTGTTCCAAAATACCCAAAATACTCTAATACACTGATAAGAATAAACAATAATAACAATAATCCTACTGTATACAAGACACCTTTAATAAGTTGATTCTTATAGTATTTACGGATAAAAGCATCTAATTTTTCTATCAATTTGTCGTCTGCTGACATATATCTAAAATATTTATTTTCAACACTATTTTATGCTTAAATATAACCTACAAAAATACAACTTTATTTTGATATTTTGGTTATAAAAATATCTAATTGTTTTTTTCTCAAAAACGATAATAAAATAAATTGATTATTTTTGCAAAGCAAAACAAAATATAATATGATAAAAGGTGTAGTACTTATAACAGGAGCCTCGTCTGGGTTTGGGCAAACTACTGCAAACTACCTTGCAAATAAAGGATACATAGTATATGGTACTAGTAGAAAAGTAGTTGCTGATAGCAATATAAACATGATAAAAATGGATGTGTGCCAACCAGAAAGCATAACTGCCGGAATAAAACACATATTGGAAAAAGAGGGGCGAATAGATGTTTTGATAAATAATGCAGGTATGGGAATAGGAGGGAGCATAGAACTTGCAACCTCTGAAGAAATTTCCTTACAAATGAACACCAACTTTATGGGAATGGCTAATATGTGTAAAGAGGTATTGCCTATTTTTAGAAAACAAAGAAGTGGTAAAATTATAAATATCAGCTCGATAGGAGGGATAATGGGATTACCTTATCAAGGGTTTTATTCTGCATCTAAATTTGCTATAGAAGGATATAGCGAAGCATTGGCAGCCGAAGTAAAAGGCTTTGGAATAAAAGTAGTACTTGTAGAGCCGGGCGATTTTTCTACCAATTTTACAGCAAACCGTAAAAAATCGATTCTAACGCTCGAAAATGAAGATTACACAATTAGCTACCAAAAATCATTAAAAATAATAGAAAACGAAGAAAACAACGGTTTAAAGCCTATTAGTCTTGCAAAAAGGATAGACAAAATAATAAAATCAAAAAATCCACGATTTAGATATATTGTTGCAAATTTTGAACAGAAATTATCTGTACTATTAAAACAAATTGTTCCGGGAAATATGTTTATCGATATTTTGCGAAGCTACTATAAAGTGTAAACTTAGACATCTATAATCTTTTTAGCATATCAAATAACAAAGTATCATATTCAAAAATATTTCAATACTAAAGCAATTGTAAACAATATAAAAACTTCTACATTATACTGTTCATTTGCATCAAACCCATTAGTTATACAATTCTGACAGATAGATAAAACAAAACTTACACCTCGATCATCAAATACGATATACCTTTTCCATAACAAGACACTCTACTATTTTATGTAAAACAGTAGAGTGTAAAATTGTTTTCAGTATAGTATAAATTTCATCATACCTAATACAAAACTATATTTCAAGCCTTGAATTTTAGAAATACCAAAATACTAAATAACTTTATTAAGTACTATTATTCAAAATATATTCTTACTTTACAATACTTTAGCAAAGCAAGCTCGTTTTATTATCAATTCAGATTCGTAGGTATTATCCCATACCTTCACTGCTATATTGGTAACTATTTGAGGATTTGAATAGGCCCACTTTACACCTTTATTTATCAATGTTTTGTTCAATGCAGAATGGTATATGGAATGTATTCCTTTGCGTTGCCAATCCGGATGTACACCATTTAGCAACAAATCCACCTCGTTGTATTTTTTCAAAGCTCTAAGCAAATAAAACCAACCTATTGGAAACATTTTTCCACGAGCCTTTTTGTAGGCCTCGGTAAGCGAAGGCAATGCAACAGCAAAAGCCACAATATCATTGTTGCTATCTACTACCAACTTTACCAACGATGGATCTAAAAAAGTAAAATATACTTTAGTATAGTATTCAATTTCTTTGTCGGTAAGTGGAACATATTCGTATAAATCTTTAAACGAAGTATTTAACAATTCAAAGAATTTGTGAGCATATGGTATTATATCTTTTTTGCTGCTAAACTCCAACAATTTCAACTTATACTTGAAAAGTATAAGAGCATTTATCCTTTCCACCTTTTCAGGCACAGGTTGCGAAGCAGGCATTTTATATTGCAACCATTCGCAATCAACAGAATAACCCAAACGCTTTATATAATCGATATAGTAAGGATAATTGTAGAAACCTGCAGAACTATGTCGTTGAGAAAACCCTTCCACAATCCACGATTCACGATCCATTTCGGTAAATCCGGTAGGACCATGCATATAGTTGCAAGAATTTTCTTTAGCGTATAGTTCAGCTACTTGCATCAAAGCCTTGCACACCTCAAAATCTTCTACAAAGTCGAACCAACCAAAACGCACTTTAGAATTGTTCCACAATATGTTGGCTCTAGTGTTTATTACTATAGCTATTCGTCCCACTACCTCTCCATTGCTATATGCTAACCAAGCCGAAAACTTGCAATATTCTTTTGCTATATTACTTCCAAAAAGTATTGCATATTCATCAGTATGTAGTTGAGGAACATAACTATTACAAGACATAAACAGTTTGTCGGGAAAACCAACAAACTGCTTTTTTTCTTGTTCTGTCTCTACTTGTTTTACTACAACTTTCATTTACAAAAGTTCTATTGTTCAATTTGTTCTATAGGTTTAGCAAACACAGCTCTGCGTATCACCTCTTTACAATCGTAGCTATTCGACCATATTTTTACAGCTTCGTTTCCTATTATTTGAGGATTAGTATATGCTGTTTTTATACCATTTGCTATAGCTACCTCGTTCATATCTGAATAGTAGATAGAATGTACCCCTTTCTTTTGCCAATCAGAACGCACACCATTAAGTAGCAAATCGATAGTATCGTATTTATACAAACAATTCAAAATATGGAACCATCCAAATGGAAACAACTTACCATTAGCCTTTTTAAAACCTTCATTTAAGTCAGGAATACTAAGTCCAAAAGCTACCACTTCGTTATTTTCATCTACCACAAGCGATACCAATTTTGGGTCAAGAACCGAAAAGTAACTTTTTATGTATATATTAATTTCCTTTTCGGTAAGCGGAACAAAACTATATAATCCACCCGAATTAAAAGCATCGTTTAGAGCACTGAAAAAACTTTTTGCATATGGCATAATTTCTTTAGACGACTTAAATTTGAGCAATCTAAGATTATATTTTTCCATTATCAGCTTGTTTATTCTTGCCACTTTTTCCGGTATTGGTTGCGAAGCAGGCATTTTGTTCTGAGCCCATTCGCATGTAATTTTAAATCCTAGCTGCTCTATAAAATCAATGTAATATGGCAAATTGTAAAGAAGAGTCAAATTCTGACGTTCTTCAAAACCTTTTGTTATCCAACATTCTTTGTCCATATCAGTAAAAGCCATAGGACCATGAACTTCAGTCATACCATGTTCACGACCAAACTCTTCTACTTTTTCTATTAGTTTTTTACATACATTTATATCCTCTATAAAGTCGAAAAAACCAAATCTTACCTTTTTCTCATTCCAACTTTCGTTGGCTCTGCGGTTTATAATAGCCGCTACTCTACCTACAATTTTATCTCCCGAATAAGCCAACCAATACTTTGAATCGCAATATTCGTGGGCAGGATTTTTTCTCGATAATGTTGCTATTTCATCACTTACAAGCGATGGTACATAATTTGAACAACGTTTAAAAAGTTTGTTTGGAAACTCAGCAAACTTTTTCAATTCATTTTTTGTAAGAACTTCTTTTATTGTTATTTCCATAACTTTTAGCGTACTTATTATTTCAAAAAAGTAAAATCATTGGGGAATAACGATTACATTATCCCCAACCTCTTAAAACATTTATATATTTTATCTATAGCAAAATCAATCTGTTGTACAGTGTGAGTTGCCATAAGTGAAATTCGTATTAATGTGTCGTTTGGATTTACAGCCGGACTTATAACAGGATTTACAAATACTCCCTCATCTAACAACATCTTTGTTAAAAGAAATGTTTTCTCGTTGTTTCTAACAAACAAAGGTATGATTGGTGTTTGAGTATTACCTATTTCAAAACCTAACTCTTTAAACCCTTTAAGAGCATAATTTGTAGCTCTCCATAAATTTTCTTGATGCCAAGGCTCCGACACCATAATATCAAAAGCAGTCATAGCGGCAGCAGTAGCAGCCGGCGATATACTTGCACTAAAAATATAAGAGCGCGAGTTGTGCTTCATCCAGTTGATTGTATCTATATCAGAAGCTACAAAACCACCTATCGAAGCTAACGATTTACTAAATGTTCCCATTACAATATCTACTTTATCTACCAAACCAAAATGGTCGCAAGTACCACGTCCTTGTTTTCCTAATACTCCTAAACCATGAGCCTCATCTACCATTACAGAAGCATTATATTTATCGGCTACAGATACTAAATCAGAAAGATTTACAATATCGCCTTCCATACTAAATACTCCATCAACTACAATAAGTTTTGCCGCATCGATAGGACAACGCTGTAATACTCGCTCTAAATCATCAATATCGTTATGTTTGAATTTAAGCGTATTTGCAAATGTCAATCTTTTACCTTCTATAATAGAAGCATGATCTGTTTCGTCAAAAATAAGGTAATCATTTCTACCTGTTACACATGGTATAATACCTATATTTGTCTGAAAACCGGCAGAATATAACATTACACCACCTTTACCAAAAAACTGAGCCAGTTTATTTTCAAATTCTATATGCAAATCTAACGTCCCATTCAAAAAAGGAGAACCTGCACATCCGGTACCATATTTATCGATAGCTGCTTTTGCTGCTTCTTTTATTTTTGGATGATTTGTCAATCCTAAATAACTATTAGAGCCAAACATCAATACCTTCTTTCCATTTATAACAACCTCAGCATCTTGGTCGCTAGATATAGCACGGAAATAAGGATAAATACCGGCAGCTTTAGCTATTTGTGGTGCTTTGTAGCGTGATAGTTTTTCTTGTAATGCTTTCATTTATATTCATTTAATTATATTGTTTATAGTTGCTGTTTGTTTTTACAATAGTTGGTAAAAACATAATATTGTAACTATGCTTATAACACCAAACAATTGCAAAAGTATATATATATTTACATATATAAGTAAATTAGGCTGTTAATTGTTCATAAAGTACCTTTGTAAGACGACTAGCACCAATTCTAAAACGGTTATTATCAACACTATTTTTACCTAAAAAATATTCAGTCAACCTTAGAAAAGCTAATGCTTTATCTTTGTCAGAAATACCACCGGCAGCTTTAAAACCTATTTTTTTGCCTAATTTTTCTTCAGCTTCTTTAATTGCTGTAAGCATTACATAAGCAGCAGTTTCTGTAGCACCAACAGATATTTTTCCTGTCGATGTTTTTATAAAATCAGCACCTGCTTCTATAGCCAATTTAGATGCTATATATATATTAGTTGGTGTTTGTATTTCACCGGTTTCTAATATAACCTTCAATTCTACACCTTTACAAGCCTCTCTTATAGTAATCAATTCTTCGTATACTTCATCGTATCTACCTTCTAACAACAATCCTCTAGATATTACAGTATCTATCTCGTCAGCACCATTATCTATAGCATATTTCACTTCGCTTACTTTGAGTTCTAAAGGTAATTGTCCAGATGGAAAACCACCTGCTACCGAAGCAACTTTTATATCACTACCTTTTAAAAACTCTTTTACCTTACTAACAAAAGTAGGATACACACATACTGCTGCTACACGATTTATACCTTTATCTAAATTGCAATGTAGAAGTGAGTTATTACAAATATCTTTTATTTTTTCTATTGTATCAGACCCTTCAAGCGTAGTATTATCTATACATGAATAAATAACCTTCAATTTTGTTTCAATTTCTTTATCACTAATAGGTTGAGACAAAATTTCAGTAATACTACTGTTTATTTCAGTTTCCGATTTATTAAATTCTATATTATCTGCTTTCATTTTGTGTTGCTTGTATATATTGTTGATTAAAAGTTGTTTTAGATAATTCGGGAAATTTTCGTTTTTTACGCAATGGCTTTGTCAAAAATCTTTTCAATGCAAGTTTTCTAAAAAACTTAGACCTATTCATTTTTTTTCTACTTATAACAGTAGTTTTATATGTTCCATAGCGCTTTTTGTCCGACGAATCAACGTTTTTACTTTCAAACAAATATATTCTATTTTCGAGTATAAGATCCTTAAGTGGTAATAATACAGGACAAACTTTTTCGCAATTTCCGCATAACAAACACGCATAAGGTGCAAATTTATAAGAACTTATATCTTCGAAAAATGGTAACATAATATTACCAATAGGACCCGTGAAAACATTATTGTAAGATACCTCACCAACAGTATTGTATACAGGGCAAACTTTTTTACATTCACCACAATGTAAACATGTTAAAGCTATACGTTGCTTTTTCATCGAAAACATATTGGTTCTACCATTGTCTAAAATAAACAAATAGTCGTTTTCTTTGTTTTTGGGTTTAAGTAAAATGGGAGTATCATATTTTTTTTCCAGCAAAGAATACATCACTTTCCAATATATTTCAGCATCGTTAAGCGATTTAATAACTCTTTCTAAACCAATGATAAAAACATTTATCGAACCACTATTTATTCGTTTTGTTTTATCCATCTTACTATCCAAAACAAGTAAACTACCAGTTTCAGAAACCAACATATCTACATCTATAAAATTTATGTCGGCAATATTTTCAGTGTATTTTACCTTCTCTTTTTTTAGTAAATCTTCCAACCCTATTTCCTTGTATATATAGTGGTTAGAATAGTTTGCCGTTTTCACCTTTCGTTTAGAAATAATAGATCTAAGTTTGTTTAACACATCATCATAATCTACAGCCCAATTTACTTTCAAGCCATTACAAGAGTATTTACTTTCAAATTTTACCAAGTTATCGTCCAAATTTTCAAATGCCTTTTGCATAGCAATACTCAAATATTCTCTCTGTTTTGCTACCAATAAACTTTCCTTTTCAGGCATTTTATAGTCGACAAAATTGTTTTCGTTATTCTTAGACATAAACAATTTAGCTTCTTGAATAAAATTGAAATAACTTTCTCCGTTCATTATCAATTATTTATTGCATTAAACAAACTTTATCTTTCTCAATAAACTTTTCTACTATAAAGTTTTGTTTATTTTCTCTACTCTTTTTAGATGTCTTCCACCTTCAAATTCTGTAGCAAGATAGTTATCCACTATTTCTAAAGCTAATTCTTGTGGTATAAAACGAGCTGGTAAGGCTAGAATATTAGAATCGTTGTGTTGACGTGCAAGCTGTGCTATCTCTACAGTCCAACAAAGTGCACAACGAACATTCGGATATTTATTTACCGTCATTTGAACACCATTTCCACTACCACATACTACTATTCCTAAAGGATAAACTCCATTGTTTATGTCTCTTCCTAGAGGATGAACCATATCAGGATAATCTACACTATCCGAACTATAAGTTCCGTAATCTTTTAATTCATAACCTTTTGCCGATAAATGTAATTTTATCGCTTCTTTCAATTCAAATCCTGCGTGATCGCAAGCTATAGGAATAATTTTCATTTCTATTCGTATTGTTGATAATTAATTTTATTTTGCAAAGGTACTCCATTTATCTAATTTATTCAAACTATGTAACATTAATTTTTTCACTATCTTTTGTTATTATCATTTATAAATTGATTATCAATATATAATAATTATCAACAATTAAAATGTCAATAACCTTGTAATAACATTATAATATCTATGTTCATAAGTTTAAACATAATCAACGATGCTAATAACTCTAATTTTTCTAACCTTTTTCACACACTAAACTAACAATTTTCCCATAAAAAAATAATAACAAAATCATGTTTAATATAATATAAACATATTGTTGATAACTCCATATTTCAATATTAATCAAACATATAATAATAAATCTAATGTTAACAAACTACTTTATTTCAAATAACAAAATATTTGCTTGCTTTTTTTTAAACCAAACTAACAGCATAATAAATAAAAAAATATTTTTAAATAAATAATATGTTTTTTTTGTTTTATAGAGGCCAAAAAATTTGAGGATTATTATTTGAAATAATTTTTTATTGATGAAAATTTAAATTTGCAACATTTCTTGGTATATATCTTAGATATTTGTATCTAAGATGTAAAAAAAGATAATTACCTGTAAAGTTTATTCTTTTATTCGTATCTTTGCAAAGTAAAAAGCAAACTAAAACTATTATTTTTTGCTTTTAAATATTTGTTTAATAGTAAAATGATGTGTATTATGGACAATCAAACACTAATTGAAAATATAAAAAGACTCAAGAAAGAAAAGAATGCTATCATATTAGGACATTATTATCAAATAGATGAAATACAGCAACTTTCAGATTATATAGGCGATAGTTTGGCATTAGCCGAACAGTCTAGAAAGGTCGATTGCGATATAATAGTTTTTTGCGGAGTTCATTTTATGGCAGAGACAGCTAAAATTCTAAATCCATCAAAAAAAGTATTGCTTCCAGATATGTCTGCCGGTTGTTCGTTAGCCGATAGTTGTCCTGCTGATGCTTTTGCAAAATTTAAAGCCAATTATCCTGATCATATTGTTATTTCATATATCAATTGTTCGGCAGAAATTAAAGCTTTATCCGATCTTATTTGTACATCAGGAAATGCTGAAAAATTGGTTAGAGCTCTACCAGAAGATCAGAAGATTATTTTTGCACCAGATCGTAATCTAGGTGGATATATCAATCGAGTTACAGGTCGAAATATGGTATTGTGGAATGGAGCTTGTGAAGTACATGATGCTCTTGTTCCTGAGACTATAGATCGTTATCGTCAACAATATCCGGAAGCAAAAGTTATTGCACATCCAGAATGTAATGATGCTGTTTTACAAAAAGCCGATTATGTAGGATCAACAAAAGGTATGCTTACTTATGTTAAAAATACTGATGTTAAGCAATTTATAGTAGCTACCGAAACAGGAATAGTATATCAGATGAGAAATGAAAATCCAGATAAGCAATTTATAATTGTAAACAACGATTCTAAATGTAGTTGTAACGATTGCAAACATATGAAGTTGAATACATTGGAAAAATTATATTCTTGTTTGAATACCGAACAACCTGAAATATTGATGGATTCTGAGCTTATAGAAAAAGCAAAAGCACCGATAGTAAAAATGTTAGAGATGTCAAAAAGTTTAAACTTGATATAGATGAGAGGGCAGGAGATAGTCTACAATTTTTTAGAAGACAATGGTATAAATTACAATTATATAGAACATCCCGAAGCACCAACTATCGAAATTGCCAAGCAATATGCTAGAGGAGAAGATGTTGTATTATGTAAGAACTTGTTTTTTAGAAATCATAAAGGTAATAAGCATTATTTAGTTATTATGAATGCTAATTATCAAATGGATATACATGATATAGAAAAACGATTAGGACAAGGTAAACTTAGTTTTGCTTCTCCGGAACGTATGATGAAATATTTAGGAGTAAAACCAGGTTCTGTTTCCTTGTTTACTTTATTGAATGATACTGATAGCGAGGTTATACTATTTGTTGATGAATCGTTGAAAAATTGCAAAAAAGTGAGTTTTCACCCAAATGATAATACAGCATCACTTGTAATAACAGTTCAAGATATGTTGAAATTTATTGATTTGATGAAAAATAAAGTAGAATTTTTACAGCTATATTAATTGTTTTTAAACAAAACACTCTTTTTATTGTTGATATTTTAAGGTATAATGTTTATAATATTAAAAATATAAATATTACCTCATTTACATAATATTAAATTATTGATTTATAGTTTAATATATATTGGTTTCACGTGAAACAATATTAAGTGTGGATATATTGTATGTGTTGATTGTTTATAATGATATAAAATTCTGTATTTCTTGTTTAAAAGTTTAATACAATGATAGTTGAAAATTATATATCTAATCATATAATACCTTTGAAAATAGATGATAGTTTTGATTTTTCTCTTAAACTTATGGAGGAGGGAAAATTATCTTATTTTCCTGTATTAGATGGTAATATTTATTGTGGATTGATATCTGATTTGAATTTGTATGAACTTGAAAATTTAGGAGAAAAAATAAGTGATAAAAAAGATTTATTAAAAGATATATTTATTTATAATACTCAAACTATATTTGAAGCAAGTAATGTAGTATTGGAGAATAATTTAGATATTTTACCTGTTGTTGATGTTAATAAACGATATTTAGGTGTTCTTACTATAGCTACTATATTGAAAGTGTATACCATGTATACTGCTGCAAACGAACAAGGCGATGTTTTGCAACTTACTATAAATTATAATGATTTATATATTAGTGAAATATCTAAAATAATAGAAGGGGAAGATGCTAAAATAATAAATCTTTTTGTTATACCTATTAAAGAGACTACACAACTTAGGGTAATTATAAAATTGAATAAAATGGGTTTGTGTAGAGTTGTTAAATCGTTGGAGCGATATGGTTATAATGTAGAATATTTTACTAAAATACCTATTGAAGACGAAATGAATAAAAACTACGAATTATTGATGAAATATTTAAGTATTTAGAAATTATTTTTACGAAAATGAAGCATAGAACTATTCCTATTTTTGTACCTGAGTTAGCTTGTCCAAACCAATGTATATATTGTAATCAACGTATTATATCTGGTCAATTACAACTTCCTACAAATAGTGAGATAATTGAAACTATAGAGCGAAATTTGTCTACTTTTGATGATGATACGTTTGTAGAAATAGGATTTTTTGGTGGAAATTTCACAGGAATAGAATTCGAAGAACAACAAAGATTATTCTCGTTGATAAGTCCTTATAGAGAAAAAGGAATAGTAAAAGAGGTGCGTCTTTCTACTCGACCGGATTATATAAATTCTGAAGTTATTGATTTTTTGATTAAAAATAATGTTACTACTATTGAATTAGGTGTTCAATCGTTAGATGAAGAGGTTCTTGATGTAGTTCAGCGAGGATATACTCCGCAACAAGTTTACGATGCTGCAAAACTTATATGTAGTGCCGGAATAAAATTGGGTATGCAAATGATGGTAGGATTACCTAAAGATACACCTGAAAAAGCATTATACACAGCTCAAAAAATAGTGGAATGTGGAGCTGAAAATACTCGTATTTATCCAACATTAGTAATACAACATACAAAACTCGCCGATTGGTATAAAAATAAAATTTACACACCACTTTCGCTAGAAGAAGCTATACAATGGGTTAAACCTATTTTGTATCATTTTGAAATAAATAATGTTACTGTACTTAGAGTAGGATTGCATCCAACAGAAGGATTTATAAATGGTACAGATTATATTGAAGGACCTTTTCATGTTGCTTTTAAAGAACTTGTTCAAACAGAAATATGGTACGATATGTTTTCTAAAGCATTATTTGATAGTAATACTGATACTATAATTATAGAAGTACCCACAAAACAAATAAATGCAGCTGTCGGACATCATGCTAAAAATAAAAATATGTTGATGCAGAAATATCGGAAAAATATAAAGTTTATTCCTAATGCTTTGTTGCCAATTTATACTTTTAAGTAGGTGTAGAAAGTAAGGTTTAAATATTAGAAATATTATTGATATGAAGAAACAATTTGGTGTTTATACGTTTATAAATAAACAAATACTTTCAATATCAATGTGTTTATTATCTTTCTTGATTAATATTAGAGCACAGAATAATGAAAGTGTTTCTATGCTTGATGTTAGTATTCCGGGAGTTATTATTGTAGGTTCGTATACACAATTAATAGAGTTGCAGGGAAAACCTAATAGTAGTTTTTTTTCAACGGTTAATCCTATCAATCCTAGATGTACTAAAGAATGCGGTATTGTATCACCGGCTAATAAATTGCAGTGCGAATATTTAATATATGATGCATTCGAATATCTACATGTTGGTGATAGCGTACAACTAGTTTTTGTGGATTTAAGAAAAACAGATTTATCTGTATATATAGATGATTTAGAAATTATTAAATCTTTGAATCAAAATAAATTCATCTCAAAAATAAGTAAAAAAGGTTGGTGGAACTATGAATGTAGTGAGTATAAAATAGGAAAAATAGAAAGTCATTATTGTACTAATACTGATGTAAACTGCTTCCATCTAGATTATACCGAAGATCCTTATTCGTCTGTAATATTTACTTTTTATAATACATTTTTCAATAAAAAAATATGGTGGATAGAATTCCCTATAATGAGAATTGGAGGAATAGTCCATTAAAAGTAATGGCAATTTCTAAAAATTGCTTTGCCGGTGATTTGCGGAATTTTACTAGAAATCTTTCTACTTTCTTTTGATTGAGCATAGCGGGCTATGCGATTGAAAAAGGAATAGAAAGATTTCGGTAATAAACATAACATTGCGATTAAGCGAGTAAAGAGCAATGCCTAAGCATTAGCTCTTTCGAGCGATAGCAACATCGACGAAGTCAACCACGCAAAAGTTTCAAAGAACACACTTTTGTTTATCCGAAACGTGGAATTTTTAGAAGTTGCCTAATAATATCATTGCTATCAATATACTAAAACAGATAAGTTTAAATATTTAATTTGTTGTATGAATTAATCTAAAGCATATTTGATAAAGCATAAGTTACTATAACTATGTAGTAACTTTTTTTATGTATAGCTCAAAAAAAACGGATAAAATTATTACTCTTTAATATATTAAAGAAGTTTTTTTATTGCATTATTGGTGTATTTTATTAAAAAAATGTATGTGTAATAAGCTAAAAAAATCACATTTTTTTGTGTAAACATAGGGCAAAAAACGTATAAAAATTCAATTTTAATGATAAAAAAACACTACTTTTTAGCCTATGTAAAAGAAAAAGATAAAAATATTTTTTCTTTATAATATTATTATTGACAATATATTACATAGTAAAGTGTAATTTTTTTTCAAAAAAAATACATTTTAATTTGGTCATATCAGAAAAAGTTAGTAATTTTGCAACTCGAAATTGGTCACGGAGAGATGGGTGAGTGGCTGAAACCAACAGTTTGCTAAACTGTCGTACTCGTTAGGGTACCGGGGGTTCGAATCCCCCTTTCTCCGCCAAGAGAGTCATCGGGATGTAGCGTAGTCCGGTTATCGCGCCTGCTTTGGGAGCAGGAGGTCGCAGGTTCGAATCCTGCTATCCCGACAAAATAAATTGGTTGTTTTTCGTTGGTCTCGTAGCTCAGCTGGATAGAGCAACTGCCTTCTAAGCAGTAGGTCTTGCGTTCGAATCGCAACGAGATCACTTTTTTTGTTTATAGACCTCCCGTTTTTTTATTTCCACTTATCAAGATGTGCACTATATTGTTTTTTCTATTGTAATTGTTTTTATAGGATTTAAGTTGATATCTGATAGTTTTCTTCTTTGAAATGTATTTTGTTTCGTTGTAGTTAATATCTACTATGTATATTTCTAGAATATTCAGGAATATTTTTGTTCAATTGGATGTAGTGTTGTCAACAAAAAATAAGAGCAAAGCGTTGAAAATAGAAATGGTATAATATTTCATATATAGCTGAAATAGGTCCTTATAAACAATTGATGTTAGTTGTGTCTATTTTGATTATGGAATATTTTAATGGATAAAGCATATCTTACCCAAACAATAAATAATTATATTTGAGTATTATTACTATTATTTGTGTAGTATTGACGATAATCAGGTAATACGATTGTTACGGATAGAAAAACTAACTATATCAATCGCACAATACATATAGGTCTTCTCTTGGATTTAAGTATAAGATGGGTATGTCAAATTCGTTTACTATTGTACGATCCTCTTGCACACCTATAAAATATTCTATCACATCACGTTCTTTTGTAGTGGTGGCTATTAGTAGTCCAATATTTTCTTCGTTAGCATATTTTAGTACGTCGATGTCAAGGTATTGCGATTGTTGTTTGGCAATGGTATGTTTTTTGCTGACAATATTTAATCCTCCAAACATCTTGTCCATAAATCTTATGTTGTCGTTCCATTTGTTTCGCAGAAAATCATCGTCGTATTTTGGCGATATTGCGTGTAGTAAGCTGTTGTTGAACCTTGCAAAATAGCTAGCCCATAGTAGCTTGTCTTTACTTTCTTTTTTAAAATCTACAGAGAATCCTACGTTGTTGATTTTGTTTATATCTTCTAATTTTTTTTGTACTAATAGAAAAGCTGTTTTACAGTCCGAAAAGTTTTTCAATACATTTCTTTTTGCTATTGGCGATTTTCGCGAAGCATTCTTGTCTACAGCCCCAACTATAGTCACCACGTTGAATGCTGCCGGCAAAGCTGATAGTATTTTTCGTGTTTCCCCTTTCAAGGCACAATAAGTCACATATGTGTCGCTTATTATTCTTGCCTTCAGTTCTTTTAGGTGTACTTCGGCTTCGGCAGTGGTTATGGTAGTATATTTTGGGTCGGATATGCTAAGCAATATTAATCCTTTTTTCAGCATATTGGACATAAATAGTGCAT
Source organism: Bacteroidales bacterium (assembly GCA_017561155.1). Lineage (GTDB taxonomy): Bacteria > Bacteroidota > Bacteroidia > Bacteroidales > P3 > HGM05376. The sequence goes on from JAFZDP010000039.1 coordinate 51,798, forward strand.
ACGACAACACTACTTCATCGTACGAGTTGTCGGCTATATATGCTGCTATGTATTGGTCTTTTTTTTCGGCCATATTTTTTACTTTTGTGCTAAAACGTATTTATAATCAATTTATTTTGTAGCAAAAAGCAATTTATGTATTATTTGTGTTTTTAGGTTTGGGTAAAAAGTTGTACCTTTGAAGTTTGTAACATACCATATAAATATAGTTTTAAAACAGTGTAAATAGTTATACCTCAGCGAAATGTATACTACAAAAATTAAACAATATCTACCTATATTTGCAGCTTTTTTGGTGCAAGCTTTGTTGTATTCGTGTGCCAGTGTGGGTTATCCTACAGGTGGCGAAGTGGATAAAATACCTCCAAAACCTATTGCATTTGAACCTAAAAACGAGTCGAGAGACTTTGTTGCCGATAAGATTCTTATCCAATTCGACGAGTATATCCAACTTAAGGATGTGGATAATCAGGTTATAATATCGCCACCATTCGAAAATAAACCGGAGATAGTAGTGAAAGGCAAAGCTGTACAAATATCAATAAAAGACACACTTAAACCTAATACTACCTATTTGTTTCAGTTTAAAAATGCTGTGGTAGACAATAACGAGGGCAATGCGTTGTCGTCGTTAGATTATGTGTTTTCTACAGGAAAAATATTAGACAGCTTGTCGCTGCAAGGTGTCGTTGTAGATGCTTTGACGTTGAAACCGGAAGAAAACATTAATGTGTTGTTATACAATGCTGCCGATTTTACTGACTCGACTGTGGCTAAATACAAGCCTGTATACCTTACCAAGACCGATAAAAAGGGAGAGTTTAAGTTTAAATATCTTACACAAGGCAGCTACAAGATAATAGCACTAAAAGACAACGACAAAAGTCTTACCTACAACAACCCTGCCGAAAAGATTGCTTTTATGGCAGATGCTGTAGAGCCAATATATATTTGCGATAGTGCCGCCACTGTAGATACTATAGAGTTGAAAGCCTTTGAACAAAATGTGTTGCAGCAAAGGATAACCAATAGCAATTTGAAAAAAGCAGGATATGCCGTTATAACCACAAGCTGTCCGATGCAAAATCCTGTGGTGACATCTGATGGTAACGATTTGATAGTATATACCAACAAAACTTCCGACACTTTGCATGTGTGGGCAAAAAAAGCAACAGATTCGTTGTCGCTTATTGTTTTAGATAGCTCGGGGATAAGTGATACGCTAAAGTTGAGGAACTTTGCTAAGCAAAAATCTCGCAAAGAGCCTTTCTTAAAAACGAATATAAAATCAACATTTCCGTATTACGACACAATAAGAGTATCGTTTACAAATCCGGTCGACTCTGTTATCGATTCTGAAAAAATGATGTATGTAAAAACTGCTACCGATAGTTTTTATACTCATTTGGTGTTCGATTCGCTAAAGCTGAATGCTTTTGTTCCATTAAAATTGATTCCCGATTCTAGTTATCAGTTTATCATAGTAGGGAAAAACATTGTAGACATATATGGGAACACCAACGATACTGTGGTGCAAAAAACCAAGTTAAATTCGGCAAAAGACTATGGTACGATAAAGATAACCGTTGTTGCTACAGATAAAACGTTACCCTATATACTTCAGGTGCTGAACGAGAAGGGTGCAGTGGTAAGTGAAAAAGTAGTAGGTAACGACGTTGTAGAGTTTACCAATCTTACAGCAGGCAAATATACTATCAGAGCCATAGCCGACGACAATGCCAATGGTAAGTGGGATGCAGGTAATTATTGGAAAAGCATCCAGTCAGAAAAGGTATATTATATGCCTAAAACGTTAGAGCTACGAAGCAATTGGGATATAGAAGAAACATTCGAGTTGGCCGAGTAAATCGCAGCCTATTCGGTACGAGTGGCTCGTTTGTCCAATAGGTATTGTGTGGTTTGCCACATCTGTTTGCCATATAGGTCCATATTATTTGCTCGTTCCGGCTGGGTAGATATATGGTTGGTTATATCTTTGTCTCTATATTTGTATAGTAGTTTTTCGCCTGTATTCTTCTTATAAAGCATCATCCACTCATTGTCTAGTATTGCATATCCCGACACGTTCATTATGCATGCAAATGGCCGTTTTTGACGTCTTAGGTCTATTCCAAAGTGGTTGGCGGTGTATGGTAAGTTCAGAATTCCCATAATTGAAGGGAAAACGTCTATTTGGTTCGCCATATTTTGGTTTATTTCGGCAGCTATGATATTTGGTGCATAAAACATCAATGGGGTGTGGAAATAGCTTAGAGGTAGCGGATAGGTGGCATCTTGCGATGTGCCATGGTCGCCTATCAGTACAAACACCGTGCTGTCGAACCAACTTGTTTTGGATGCTTGTTCGAAAAACTTGCGTAGCATAGCGTCGGCATATTCTACTATTTTTTCGTTATCGTCCTTATTTCGGAACTCGAAATCGGGGTCGAAATAGTATGGAGGGTGGTTGCTTATAGTCAATATGGTGGCAAAAAATGGGTTGTTGCTGCTAGCCAATGTATCTATTTTGTTTAGAGCAAAGTCGAACAAAAATTCGTCGCAAACACCCCATGTGTTCTTTATTTCGTGTGCCGGATAGTCTTCTTGCGAGTACACTCTGTCGTAGCCATTGGCAAGAAGAAAGCCGTTAGAATTGTCAAAGTTCTTGTCGTGAGTAAGGAAAAAGGTTGTCGAATAGCCGTGTTTTTTTAGTTCGTATGGCAGCGAGTTGAATAATCTTATCGTTGTTCCATACATAGGCTGTTTGTCGAATAGGGTAGGGTAGGCTGTAGTGGTGCTATACATTCCGCTACAAGTGCGGTTGCCCATGGTGTAGCAGTTTTCAAAGTATAGGCTGTGGTTTAGTATAGAATCCAAGAAGGGTGTCAGCATCTTGGTGTTTCCATGGTATGATAGGTTGTATGCACTCATACTCTCCATAAGTATAAGTACTACGTTTAGTTTTCGTTGATTTTCGTCAAAACTTATTTGTCGTGCTATGGGGTATGTTGGGTCGGGTGTGGTTATGTCCAACCGTTTTTGCATACTTATTATGGCTTCCGCATTAGGCATCAAAGCTATTTTGTCGTCGTCGGTGCTCGAGAAGCTATTTAGGAATATAAACATCGGGTTCAGTCCCAATTGGTTTAGCATTTGGTTGTTGCCAAAATAAGCCATGCCGGTATGCAAGGGACGTGTTTTGAAGTTTAGGTTGCCGCGCATTCCTGCAAACATCAAAAACAGGAGTACTATTGTAGATATTGTTTTTGCAATATATTGTCCTTTGGTCCATGGTTTGGTGTTGGTTAGTATTCGGTGTGTGGCTATGTAGAATACTATGGCTACAATTATGGCCGGCACTATCATTATCCAAAATCTTACCTCTTCGAATATCATTTTCATTACAAGGGTTATATTTCCTTCCAGTCCATCGAATGCCGCCGAGTTGAAGTGAATAAAAAACTGATTGAAGTAGGGTATATCTGCTGCACAAACAGCGAATGTTGGTATCAGAATTATACTTGTAACAATGGCTATCGTTTTTGCAAACCATCGGCTGTTTTTACCTACAAAAGTAGCTATGCTTACAAGCAATATCGGCAATGCCAGTGCAAATCCTGCCACTACACAGTCGAACCGCAACCCTATGGCAAATGCTTTTAGTACTTCGGCAAATGTGGCGTCGCCCAATTTCTGAAAACACACCAATAGCAAACCCAGACGAAACAGTGTGTATATGCCTACTACCAACAGGTATAGTTTTGCTGCTATTTTTATGTTGGCAGGTATAGCAGACTTTATATTTGTTTTGTTATTCAGCAATTTCATTTGTTTTTTCTATTTCTCTTTTTCTTATGTATTCCAGAGCAAAATCTAAGTTTATCTTTGCCCATACCAATATGCATGCCACCCCTTTCAGGCAGTAGGGATTGACGATGTTTTCTCTAAAGCTACGTGGAAATATATCGGTTGGCGATAGTGTTGTGAACACGAATGCCAATGCAAACAATATGCAGTTGACCCAATTTTTTTCGGATAGTATAAACCATATAGCCACCCCTACCATTGCTATTATAAAAGTTGGCGACTCTGCTTTGTGGTTGAATATTACTATCCAAATAAGCAACGATGATAGTATTTTAGCTTTGAACGTAAAGTTGTCGTATTCTTTTGTGGCAGCAAATGGCAGCATAAACAACAGTGCTCCAATTCCTACTATGGTAAATTTGTTTCCGATCCACCCAAACCAAGTGTGCAACCACCCCAAAACGGAGTATCCGTACGAGGTGTCGTGGTCGGAGCCAAGCATGGATATGAAGCTCGACAGCAAGAAGTTGTATTGCTCCCAACTTACAAATACAAGTGGAATGGCAAACAACACCACTGCCCACATAAGGGAGTACAATGCCGATCGGAGTTTTTGGGGATATAGAAGGAATAGTGCAAAGCCTACTATACCGAATAGTTTTATGTAGGTCGATGCTACTATGCATAGCGTAGCCCATAGGTATTTTTTGTTTTCCAGCAGTCCGAAAGCAAGTACAGTGAGCCCTGCAATGGTGGCGTTGGATTGGGCATTTTGTATCGATGTAAGTAGCTCTATGGCACATATTACAAGTAGCAGCCCTTTTTTGTACCTATCCATAGGCTGCGGCAGATAGTATACGGCCAATACAAGTAGCAGTACGTTTAGCAAGTTCCACATATTTAGTCCCAACCAATCGGGCATATATGCAAAGATACCAAAGAAAGCTGCAAAGGTAGGTGTGTATTTAAACAGGTCCCAATGTTCGTCGAGGTGCAAGCAATACAAATCCTGATTGTTTTGCAGGTGATGAAACGACGATTTGAATATTACATAGTTGTTGTAATGTGTTTGTGTATAATTTTCGCCATTGTATGTATACTGTTTTGGCGAGCGTAGTATAGATTGGGTGCTTGCCACTACCGAAAACAATACAAGCAGTGCCACTACAGCCCAAGGTTTGGATATTATGTTTCGTAACTTTTTCATGCAAATCAAAATAAAGTGCAAAGTTACATCTTTTATTTCATATACCCAAAATAATTGTAAGCAAATTTGGTAAATATTGTCTTGTTGAGCATCAAACGAAAATATACGAAAGTATAAATGCTCTCTTATGGCCCAATCAAGGCTTTTGGCCAAGGGTTGTCTAATCCCACAATATGCTGCAATATGGCAATGCCATCATGGTTACCAGTGTTCCTATGGTTAGAAGCAGAAATTTTCTATCTCTGTGTTTGGCAAAGTATATAAACCATATAGCTATATTGACTAGTAGCAGAAGCGTACCTTTACGGTATAGTATGGGTTCGCCGGCAATAGGGGGTACAACAAAGAATGATATACTACCCACTATAAGAACGATGGTCGATATAGGTTTTTTGTCGATATGTTTGGCAGCATAGACTATGCAGTATATCCAAAAAGCCAGTATTGCCATTATGTAAATGCAGTAGGCATTAAGAATGATCTCTTTTTGTGTTATGTTTTCGATAGGGTTACCAAAAGTTGTAAGCACTATGTATATTATCGAGAATATTATAATACATGCTGTTACACTCAGGCAGATTATTTTTTCGGTGCGGTTACTTTTTTCCATAGCTGTTCTGTATAAAAAAGAACAAAGACCTAAGTGGAGTATACTCTCGCTTAAGTCTTTGTTTTGGTTTGTATGTTAGTTTTTAGTCTCTTCGTCCCAGGTATATGAATATGTAGTATATCAATGTGGCAAGCGATGTAAGAGCAGCCACAAAATATGTGTATGCAGCCCAACGCAAAGCATCTTCGGCATATCCGTGTGTGTTTGGCGAGGTTATATTGTGAGTGTTCAACCATACCAAAGCACGCTTCGAAGCGTTTACTTCTACGGGTAGTGTCACTATGCTAAACAAGGTTGTGAGAGCAAACAAACATATTCCTATAAGCAATAGGTTTGGGAATATATTTATCAGCAATATGCCGGCAAGCAGTACCCATTGCACCCATTGTGATGCAAAGCTAACTATAGGAACCAACGACGAGCGCATTTGCAACCAAGAATATGCTGTGGCGTGTTGTACAGCGTGTCCTGTTTCGTGTGCTGCCACTGCAGCAGCAGCCACACTGTTGCCGTAGTATACGTCGTGGCTCAAATTGATGGTTTTGGTGGCGGGGTTGTAGTGGTCGGTAAGTGTACCCTGTGTCGATACCACTTTCACATCGTGGATATCGTTGTCGTAAAGCATTTTTTCAGCAACATCTTTGCCTGTCATACCGTAGTTCATAGGTATTTTGGAATACTTCTTGAACTTCGATTCCAATCGGTTGCTAATTAGATAGCTCAACAAGGCAAATGCTCCAAAAATTATCCAAATACTCATTGTAGTAAGTTTTATTATTATGTTTTAATCTCTATTATGCAAGCACAATAACGACAATGAATCGGAAAAATTGTATGTCGTAGCAGCGATGCGGTGCAATTTTCTTTGCGTTGTTAAAACCAAAGTTTGCAAGATATGTTTCAGTTGCATAAAGATTTTATACTATGACTACTGATTTTTTGTTTGAAACAAGTTGGGAGGTTTGCAACAAGGTAGGTGGTATCCACACCGTGTTGTCCACCAAAGCAAATACTTTGATAAAGGATTTGAATGATAATTATATTCTTATAGGTCCCGATATATATAGGAACGAGGAAGGCAATAGCGAATTTTTGGAAGACGACTCGTTGTACAAAGGCTTTCGTTCGTATTCCGAAAGCCGTGGGCTTCACATAAAGATAGGGCGGTGGAATATCGTGGGCAAGCCTGTTGTGTTTTTGGTGGACTTTTCCGACTTGTTTCATCAAAAAAACATTATCTTCTCTCACTATTGGGAAGTGTATGGTTTGGATAGCCTTAGCGGACAGTGGGACTATATAGAGCCTATGTTGTTTGGCCATGCTGCCGGCAAGGTGATAGAGTGCTACTACGACTACTACATATCGTCGAGCCACAAGATAGTGGCACACTTCCACGAGTGGATGACGGGTAGCGGTATCCTTTACCTTAAAGAGCATTGTCCGCAGATAGGCACAGTGTTTACCACACATGCCACAGTACTCGGACGCTGTATTGCAGGCAACGGCTTGCCCTTATATAGGGATATGTCGCACTATCAGCCCGCTATTGTTGCAGCCAACTTTGGTGTGGTGGCCAAGCATTCGTTAGAGAGTGTTGCCGCCAGAGAATGCGATGCCTTCTCTACCGTAAGCGACATTACTAACAAGGAGTGTGTGCAGTTTCTAGACCGTTCGGTCGACAGGGTAACACCCAATGGTTTTTCCAAAGAGCTGTCCTACAAGCACGATGTGCACCCTGCTCTCAGAAAACAAGTGCGTAGCAAAGTGTCCGATGTGCTGAAAAAACTTATCAATCAGGATATAGCCGACGATGCAATGTTTGTGCTCACAGCAGGTCGATACGAATTCCACAACAAAGGTATCGATGTGTTTATCGATGCGTTGGGGCAACTGAACGGAAATGCACAGCTTGCCAAACAGATAGTTGCGGTGATAGCAGTGCCTGCAAACCATGCCGAAGTGAATCCGGATTTGTATTCCGAACATCGCCGTTCCGACGATTTGCCGGCCGAATGCTATACTACCCACAATTTGTACGACTACTACAACGACCCTATAATAGACAGAATAAAACGAAACAACCTCCGCAATTTGCCTACCGACAAGGTAAAAGTATTGTTCGTGCCCTCGTACCTCAATGGCGACGACGGAGCTATAAATTTCTCTTACTTCGACTTTTTGAGTGCTTTCGATATCAGTGTTTTCCCATCGTACTACGAGCCGTGGGGCTACACACCTATGGAGAGTATGGCCTTTGGTGTTCCTACGCTCACCACCACGTTGGCAGGCTTTGGGTCGTGGTTGGGCACCAAAATAGACAATGGTTTGCAGCCTCTTGGCGTAATGCTGCGTACCGATACCAACTACGACAAGGTGGTAGGCGAGGTGGCTGCCAGACTGCTATATGGTAGCAATATGACTATCGACGAATTTGCCGCACTTAAAAAACAGAGTCTCGATATAGCCGAAGGTGCTATGTGGGAAAACTTTATCGTGCACTACCACAGCTTATACGACGATGCTTTGCTAAAGTCGAGGCAGCGTATAAACTTGTACAACGATAAGATTCCTTTTGTAGAAAAGAATCCTATAGCCGTCAATTGGGGCGACAAACCCGAATGGTACAAAATATTTATACGTCCGGTGTTGCCTCACAACCTTATTGGCTTGCAGCAGTTGGCCGAAAACTTTTGGTGGTCGTGGAATGGCAGTGCCATTGCCATGTTCGAATCGATAGACAAGGAGTTGTTTGAACAATGCCACCGCGACCCCAACAAAATGTTGGCTATGCTGTCTATCCAAAAGATTGACGAGTTGTCGGCAAATGCTGAGTTTGTGGATATGCTGAATGTCGTGATGGATAAATTTTCGCGCTATATGTCGCAGAAACCGGCTGCCGATTCCTATTGTGTGGCATATTTCAGTATGGAATTTGGTATCCACGATTCGCTTAAGATATTTTCGGGAGGCTTGGGTATGCTTGCCGGCGACTATCTTAAGCAGGCCAGCGACTCTAACAAAAACATGGTGGGTATAGGGTTGCTGTACCGCAACGGATATTTTGTGCAGCACGTCACCAAGACCGGAGAACAAGAGTCGCACTATGTGTCGCAAAAGTTTTCGCAGCTGCCTATCAGTGCCGTTCGCAACAAGCAGGGTGGTTGGCAAAAGGTTTCGGTGGCTTTGCCCGGACGTATTGTTTACGCCAAAGTATGGTTGTGCAAGGTAGGGCGTGTGCCGTTGTATCTGTTAGATACCGATATCGACGAGAACAACAGTGCCGACCGCAACATAACTGCCGAACTTTATGGCGGCGATACCGAAATGAGGTTGAAGCAGGAAATACTGTTGGGTATAGGTGGAATACGTTTGCTGAGAGAGTTGGACATAAATCCGGATGTTTATCATAGCAACGAGGGGCATTCGGCATTCTCGTCGTTGGAGAGATTGCGACAGCTTGTAGTAGAACAAAAATTTGCCATCGACGAGGCTATAGAGCTGATAAAAACCTCTACATTATACACCACACATACTGCGGTGCCTGCAGGTCACGATGCTTTCGACGAGGAACTTATGAGGGTGTATTTCTATCATTTCTGTTCTATGTTGCGAATATCGTGGGACGAATTTATGGCTTTTGGACGTTTCGATGCGGCCAATACCAAAGAGAAATTCTCGATGAGTGTGTTGGCAATACATTTCTCGCAAGAGGTGAACGGTGTCAGTGAGATACACGGCAGGGTAAGTCGCGAAATGTTTGCCTCGCTGTATCGTGGATATTTCCCCGAAGAGCTCTTTATATCGCATGTTACCAACGGAGTACATCTGCCTACATGGACTGCCAACTCGTGGCTTAAACTGTATACCGACACCTTTGGCGAAGACTTTTTGAACAACCAGTCCAACGAAAACCATTGGTTGAAGATATACAATGTTTCCGACGAGAAGATGTGGAACATTCATTTGCAGCAAAAAGAACAACTGCTCAAGTATGTGGAAACAAGGTTGAAAACCGAGTTTTTGTGTCGTGCCGAAGATCCGCGTTTGTGGTTGGAAACGGTGGAACACATCAACCACAATGCCCTTACTATCGGCTTTGCCCGACGTTTTGCCACCTACAAGCGTGCAAATTTGATATTTACAAACTTAGACCGTTTGTCCAAAATAGTAAACAACCCATCGGCTCCCGTTCAGTTTATATTTGCCGGAAAGGCACATCCTAAGGACCAAGAAGGTAAAGACCTCATAAAGCAGATAGTAAATATATCCAAAAGGAAGGAATTTTTGGGCAAGGTAATATTTTTGGAAAACTATGATATGAATTTGGCCAAATACCTTATCCATGGTGTAGATGTTTGGCTAAACAATCCTCGTCGTCCGTTGGAGGCATCGGGTACCAGTGGCGAAAAAGCAACAATGAATTGTGTGTTGAACTTTAGTGTTCTGGACGGCTGGTGGGCCGAAGGATATAGAGCCGGTGCCGGTTGGGCTTTGCCCGAAGATGATGTATATTCGAATCAGGAATATCAAAATATGCTCGATTCGGAAACGATATATTCTATTTTGGAAGAAAAAATAATTCCTACCTTTTACAATCGGGGCGAGAATAACATACCTCACGAATGGGCTGCCTACATAAAAAACAGCCTGTCGGGAATAGCTCCTCACTACACCATGGAGCGACAACTGAACGACTACTATGCCGACTATTACGACAAGTTGTATGGCAGAAGCACCATGCTGTCGGAAAACAACTATGCTTTGCTAAAAGAGCTGGTGGCTTGGAAACGAAACATCAAAAGGGCTTGGAACACAATAGAACTTATAGATTTTCAGTATCCCGACTCTAACAATGTGCCTTTGGATTTGGGCGAGGAATACACTATGAAGGTAGTGTTGCAGCTTGCAAACATAAAGGCCGACGATTTGGGTGTAGAAGTGCTTATAACCGAAAACAAGAATGGCAAAAAAGTTTTGCTGAAAACAATAGAACTCAACGTTACGGAAGACAATCAGGGCCGGGTAACTTACAGCAAAGTGTCGAGGGCTATAGTTTCGGGAGTATACCAATGTGCTTTCCGAATATATCCGAAACATCCGCTGTTGCCAAACCGACAGGATTTTCCTCTGCTTAAGTGGGTATAGATAAGAAACCAGTCGTTCTGTCGGCAAAAATACGCCACGGTGCAGCCAAACCCTGCATCGTGGCGAAAAAAAACGTAATGTCGCCTTAAGGCAACTTCTAAAAATTCCACGTTCGTACTAAGTTTATACACTCTTTTCTGAACTTTTGCGTGCTTTACGTTTTTTGTTGTAATCTTTATATTTCTTTTTCAATCGCATAGCCCGCTATGCATTGCAAAGACGCACCTCGGTACGTCTCTAGAAAAATCCGCAAATCACTTGCAAAGCAATTTTTAGAAATTGCCTTAAATTTATGTAGTGCCAAAATACTATAAATGCTTTTATAGCGTTATCACAAGGCAACTTCCGAAAAATTGGTTTACAAATAGTTTGTGCCGTTTTTTTAGAAGTAGTGTCAATTTAAAACGTAGCTTAATGATAACATATAACAAAACGGTACTGCCAAACGGTTTAACCCTTATTACCCACCACGAGCCAACTACTCCGTTGGTATCGGTCAATTTGTTGTACAATGTAGGGGCACGAGACGAAGACCCAAACAAAACAGGGTTCGCACATTTGTTTGAACACTTGATGTTTGGCGGCTCTAAAAATATCCCCGACTACGACTTGTGTTCCAATAACGCAGGTGCCGAAAACAATGCCTTTACCAACAACGATATCACCAACTTTTACATAACACTGCCCAAACAATATTTGGAAACGGCACTGTGGATGGAATCGGACCGGATGAACGAGCTTATCTTCTCCGACAAAAGTTTGCAGGTGCAACGCAATGTGGTTATAGAAGAGTTTAAGCAGCGTTTTCTCAATCAGCCTTATGGCGATGTGTGGTTGCTGTTGCGTCCGCTGGCCTACAAGGTGCACCCTTACCAATGGAGCACTATAGGAAAAGACATATCGCATATCGAAAATGCCACCATGGACGATGTTAAGCACTTTTTCTATACTTTTTATCGTCCAAACAATGCCATACTTTCTATTGCCGGAAATATTGCCGACAATACTGTCGATTTGGTAGAAAAATGGTTTGGCACCATACCTTCGGGAACTCCTTACCATAGGTCGTTGCCTGCCGAGCCCTGCCAAACAGAGGCTCGAAGCCTTACAGTATATCGCGATGTGCCGTCGAATGCTATATACAAGGCATATAAAATGAGTAAAAGAATGTGCCACGACTACTATGTTTTCGACCTTGTTTCGGACATACTTTCAAATGGCAACTCGTCGCGACTATACAACGAACTGGTGAAGAAAGAAAAATTATTTACCGAGATAAATGCCTTTATAACAGGCGATGCCGACGAAGGCTTGTTCCTCTTTGTAGGAAAATTGGCCGAAGGCGTGGATATGACAACGGCCGAGAATGCTTTGCTGGAACAGATAGAACGCATAAAAACAGAGCCTATACAGGAGAAAGAGCTCGAAAAGGTGAAAAATAAGTTGGAGATAACTTTTATGTATTCGCAATACAGAGTGTTGGATAGAGCCATGAATTTGGCATATTTCGACTGGTTGGGCGATATAAACCGTATCAACAACGAACCGCAATGCTATGCCGCAGTCACTGTCGACGACATACAAAGGGTGGCTTCCGAAACTTTTATGCCATCAAAATGTTCGACCTTGTATTACTTGAAAAAAGAATAATAGTGCTATGAGACGGTTGTGGCTGATAAAGAAACTATTGGAGTTGATACCTACCAGAGAAGGGTACGACCGCTTTATAGAGCGTGTTTTCGGATATATATTTGTAAAGCTGAAGATTGTGTTCCCATCAAAAACCACTTTACATTCTATCATATTCCGGTCAGACACGCCTGCCGGCAAACGCTTCGATATTTATCTGCTCTACGCCATAGGATTTAGTGCTATTTTGCCTATACTCAATAGTATACCTACCCTTAACCAATATCTTTCCATTCCGTTCCTTATATTGGAGTGGGCTCTTATATTGGCTTTCACCGCCGAATATCTGCTGCGGATATATTGTTCCAAAAATACGCTTCGCTACATAGTGTCGTTCTACGGAATAGTAGATGCACTGTCTATATTCCCATTCTATTTGGCAATATTGTTTCCGGGATTGCAGTCGGTGGCCATTATCCGAATACTTAGGGTGCTGCGTATATTCCGAATTTTAAATATGGGTGGCTTTATGAAAGAGGCAACAATAATGTTGCTGTCTTTGCGAAAAAGCCTGCGAAAGATAGTGATATTTATGATGTTTGTATTCATAACGGCCATAATATTAGGCTCTATCATGTATTCTATCGAGTGCGAAGTCAATCCAAATATTTCAAGCATTCCCAAGGGGATTTATTGGGCCATAGTCACGCTGACTACCGTAGGCTATGGCGATATAACACCTATTACCGACCTCGGACAGATAGTGTCTGGAATAGTGATGATATTGGGTTACTCTGTCATTGCTGTGCCAACGGGTATTATTTCGGCCGATTTGGTGACGGCAGAAAAAAATAAAAGTACAAAATCGTCGAACGACCAACAAGCTAAGGTTATAGTAAAAACATGTCCAAACTGTGCTTTTCAAACCACCGAGGACGATGCAGACTACTGCAAGCGTTGCGGTTGCCAGTACGATGAAAATTAAAAATATAATATATTACACAAAACATAAATACATTAAGTTGGAGATGAAAAAAGTAATTACACTGTTTTTTGCAGTAGCAATGTTTGCCGCTGTTGTGGCACAAGAACAAACTGCCAATGTACAAACATCCGCAGCGGTGTCGAACAGTAAAGGTTTTGTATCGGTAAGTCCTCAAGAATTTGCCGACACTATAAAGCAAGAAAACGTTGTGGCGGTAGACGTACGCACTGTCAAAGAATATGAAACAGGACATATAGAAGGAGCACAAAACATAGTGTGGGACAACAACTTCAAAGCATCGCTGCAAAGTGCAAACCTTGACAAAACAAAAACCTTGGCTGTATATTGTCGTAGCGGACGCAGAAGCAAAGCTGCTGCAAATGTGTTGGTAGAGCAGGGTTTCAGAGTGGTAGAATTAGACAAAGGGATAATAGGTTGGCAGCAAGCCGGCTACCCTGTGGCAAAGTAGGCTAAAACAACAAAATACATTGACCTATGAATAGCAAAGCCGACAAATACCCACGGTTGTGGGCATGCATACTTATGGATTTGGTAGGTGTGGCAAGTTATCTGATACCGGGTTTTGGCGAAATGATAGATGCCGTATGGGGACCCATATCGGCAATAGTGTTTTACAAATGGTTCAAAACACCTATCGGGGCAATAATAGCCGGTTCCGAAGAAATGTTGCCTCTTGTGGATATAATACCCACCTTTACCATAGCCTATTTTTTGTTGAAGAACAAGAAAGATAACGTAAAACCTTAGGCTTGGCAGACGGAGTAGCTGTGAGTTGTGAGTTGTGAGTTGTGAGCTTTGAGCCATGAGCCATGAGCCATGAGCCGGCTGGCGCACGACTAGTTGTCTCGTTGACTCGTTGTCTTGTAGTCTGGCGTAGCCAAGGTCTCGTTGTCTAAGTGGAGTTTCCGTAATTCCGTGATTCCATAGTTCCACCTGCCGCCCGACTAGTTGTCTCGTTGACTAGTTGTCTTGTAGTCCGGCGAAGCCAAGGTCTCGTTGTCTTGGCGTAGCAAAGCGAAGCCTAAAACATGTCAAAGAACTCTTTCCCATACCGCTGTCCGTAGTCCGAGAAACACTTTTGCGAGGTTGTAAGAGAGTTGAGGTAGAAGCAAAAGTATTTTCGTTCAACACATTAACCACAGTACACACTTTTCGTTTTGGTTTTGCAAAGATACAAACATTCGAAATATCACTTTAACGATTTGTCCCGATTTGTCCTGTTTTTGTTTGTAATTGGCTTATGCTCAACTATCGCTTCGCAGACGGAGTAGCTGTGAGTTGTGAGCTTTGAGCAATGAGCCGGCTGCCGCCTTGGGCTCAGCTATCGCTTCGCAGACTACGAGACCACAAGACTACAAGTGGCTACCGTTTGACTGCAGTTAGTGGTGAGTAATTAGCAGTTAGTAGTTGGCTGTGAGCTACTTTTGTCAA